>NZ_JAMTCC010000019.1:0-103611 GCF_025370265.1 Shewanella septentrionalis
CGAACAACTAGCGAGTTGTTCGGTATGAACAAAATCTAAATTTCTGTTAGTGTGCGACTGATAACGTAAGTTGTATCGACAAAGATTTGGGGCTATAGCTCAGCTGGGAGAGCGCTTGCATGGCATGCAAGAGGTCCACGGTTCGATCCCGTGTAGCTCCACCAATTTACTGCAGATGTTAAGCAGGAACGTGAGTTCAAATTAATATGTCCTGGTCCCCTTCGTTTTTTAGAAGAGAGTGTCTAGGACACCGTAGATGTTAAACGGGAACATTAAGTTCAAATTAATATGTCCGGGTCCCCTTCGTCTAGAGGCCTAGGACACCGCCCTTTCACGGCGGTAACAGGGGTTCGAATCCCCTAGGGGATACCAATTTTAATCAAGGTTTATCGAAACTTTGGTTAAAGACAATAAACCACCTCAAGGTGGTTTTTTTGTATCTGAATTTTAGTATTTAATAGAGACCCCCTGTTCATTTGCGAGTCATACGCCTCGAGTTATTTGCCGAAGCCGAATTTACCCACCAATCAAACTATCCACATTAAGATAAATAATGCTTCGAGAGGCATGCTTAGTGTGGCGAAGTCATTCTGTTCAATCGTGTGGTAAGCATTATTGAAGTGTTTTCCTGCTTAACCTTGCGCTAGCCCATGGCTAAAACTCACCTTTCGGATTGTTCAATGTAGTAGCACTTTGAATGCTGCCACTCTTAATGGTGATACTTGGAACCTTTAAACGCGATTGATCTCATGTTTTCAACAGCTCAACGAGTGAAGTTTGAAGTGATTTGTGCTTACTGCATCTATTGTGATTGATGCATAGCGTATTGCTGCGATGAATATAAGGGCAATTATAAGAGTGAAGATTTGCAGGAAGAGAGTTAAATATGGCGGACACTTATTTGAGTTTGAGATAAAAAAGGCGACTCTCATTACAGAGTGTCGCCTTTGTCATTTAACTTTTAATTTAATCTACACCTAAGAACCCACCAGTTTGGTGCGCCCAAAGCTGGGCATAAATACCGCCAGCGTCAATCAGTTCTTGGTGCGTGCCTTGTTCGACAACTCGGCCTTGATCTAACACGATTAGCCTGTCCATCGCGGCGATGGTCGAAAGTCGATGGGCGATTGCAATGACTGTTTTACCTTGCATTAACTCATATAAACTTTCTTGAATGGCGGCTTCGACTTCGGAATCAAGCGCTGAAGTGGCTTCATCAAGTAGCAAAATCGGCGCATTTTTTAATAAAACCCGCGCGATGGCGATACGCTGTCTTTGGCCCCCAGAAAGTTTTACGCCACGTTCACCCACTTGGGCATCTAAACCATGATTACCGTGAGGGTCACTTAGATCCTTAATAAAGTCATAGGCTTGAGCTTGTTTAATCGCACTGTCGAGCTGTTCTTCGCTGGCCGTTGGATTGCCGTAAAGAATGTTCTCGCGGATAGTACGGTGCAACAGTGATGTATCTTGGGTTACCATACCGATTTGCGAGCGTAGCGAATCCTGCATAACCGTTTTAATGTCTTGATCGTCAATATTAATCTGACCTTTCTCGACATCGTAGAAGCGCATTAATAGATTCACTAAGGTCGACTTACCCGCACCAGAACGTCCCACTAAGCCAACTTTTTCACCTGCCTTAATATTCAGATTCAGATCTTCAATCACCCCTGTTTGCTCACCGTAATGGAAACACACTTGGTTGAAATCAATCTTACCCTGATTGACGACCAACGGCTTGGCGTTTGGCTCATCTTGGATGATCGTTGTTTTCGATAAGGTGTTCATCCCATCGGTGACAGTGCCGATATTTTCAAATAACGAACTGATTTCCCACATGATCCACTGTGACATGCCGTTTAAGCGTAGTGCTAAACTGACCGCAATGGCGATGGCGCCTACCGTGATTGCATTATCAGTCCACAGAGCTATCGATACAGCGGCAATGCTGAATGCGAGTACATAGTTGATAATTTGCACGCTGACACTGATGCTCGTTACTAAGCGCATCTGGCGATAAACCGTGTCTAAGAATATCCGCATGCTGGATTTGGCGTATTCGGCTTCTTTTTGCGTGTGGGCAAATAGTTTCACTGTGGTGATGTTGGTATAACTGTCGACAATACGGCCTGTCATGGTCGAGCGCGCATCGGCTTGTTCGGTAGAGACACTTTTCAGCCTAGGTACAAAGTACCATTGCAGCCCAACATACAGTGCAAGCCAGATGAGCATAGGTATGACTAAGCGCAGATCTGCGCTGGCGATCATCACTAACATAGAAGTGAAATACACGAGAATGTATACCAATACATCGAGTAATTTCATCACAGTTTCACGCACGGCTAGGGAGGTTTGCATGACTTTGGTGGCGATTCGGCCAGCAAAATCATCTTGATAAAATGACACACTTTGCTTTAGCAAATAACGGTGGGCGAGCCAACGGATCGACATAGGATAATTGCCGAGCAAGGTTTGATGCATGATAAGCGCATGCAGCAATACCAAGATTGGCATCACAATCAGCACCATGCCTCCCATCAGCATCAATGTCGTGCCTTCGTCTTGAAATAAGGTTTCAGGATTTTTTTTCACAAGCCAATCCACTAATTGGCCCATAAATCCGAACAGGGACACTTCAAGCATTGCCAGCATAGCGGTCAGCACTGACATTAAGATCAGCGGCAGTTCGTAGCCTTTAGTGTAGTGGCGGCAAAAAGCATAAACCCCTGTGGGGGGCTTAGTCGGTTCATCATCGGGGAGGGCTTCCACCCAAGATTCAAATCGTTTAAACATGAATTAGCTCTATGGTGAGATAAAAAATAGTCGCGTATAGCATATAGGATTTCATGCCCTAAAAGCATTGAAATGATTGAGTTCCGTTTTCCGCTAGTGCTATATGCTAGTTTTACGTAAAGTAATGAACAAGAAATTAATTGTGAGCGAATATTGTCGGGCGTAGTGAAAAATGAGTACAGATAGAGCGTCTGAGAGTGCGATTAAGCGTGATGAAATAGACTCAGTGCATTCACTGGAATCCAGTGCGGGGCTACTTTCTGAGTCTATTTGCCGTGAGGCTAGGATCAGCCGCGATCCGCGTTTTGATGGTAAGTTTTTTGTGGGCGTATTAACGACGGGCATTTATTGCCGTACCGTGTGTCCCGCCGTCGCGCCAAAAGAGCAGAATGTGCGTTATTTTGATTCGGCCGTGAAAGCCGCACTGGCGGGATTACGCCCGTGTTTGCGTTGTCGGCCCGACAGTGCGCCAGGTTCAAATCCGTGGAAGGGCACAGGCACGACATTGGCGAGGGCCATTAGTTTAATTGAAGCGGGTGCCTTAGCGGGGAAATCATCGGGAGAGCCAGCGTCGACTGTGACACAATTGGCTGACAGATTAGGGATAAGCAGTCGTTATCTCAATAAACTTTTTACCGAAGGCTTTGGCACTTCGCCTAAACAATATGCCTTATACAGGCAGTTACTGTTTGCAAAACAACTGCTACATCAAACCCAATTACCTATCACCCAAGTCGCGCTGGCGGCGGGTTTCAATAGTATTCGCCGTTTCAATGAGGCATTTAAGCAAACCTTACAATTGACACCAACTCAATTAAGAAAGACCGCTTTAACCAAGGCGGCAAAGGAGCAGGTTATTGATTCATCAACAGGATTCGGTGAAATTGATACTTTGGGTGAATTTGTGCCGCACTATGGATTAACCTTATATCAATACTATCGACCCCCATTGGATTGGGCATCGCAGCTGGCATTTTATCGCTTACGTGCGGTGACAGGGATGGAATGGTTTACGCCGCAAATGAGTCATCCACAAGCGAGCGATGCAGTTCAGATTGCAGATGAAACCTATGTTTCAGCAGAAGCCAAGGCTGACGATAACGGGCTCGAATATGGTCGCTGTTTTGCCATAGGCAAGATGCGCGGCACAGTGCAAATTATCCATGAACCTAAGCTAAATCGCTTCAAACTTGCGATTGCTTTGACCGAAGATTCCGCCGTCGATGAGTTGCAATTGCTGGTCACTGAGGTGCGGCGCATTTTAGATCTCGATGCGGATATGCAGCAGATTGAACAAGGTTTAAGTACGCTACCGAGTTTAGGCTTAACACCGTTTTCGGGATTGCGCATCCCTGGCGCTGGATCTTTATTTGAAGCGGTTTGCCGCGCCATCTTAGGCCAGCAAGTGACGGTCGTGCAGGCGACTAAGCTACTGAATATATTGGTTGAAGCCTATGGCGAGCGTTTTAGTCTCAATGGCCGCGAATATCGATTATTCCCAACACCCGAGGCGATTCGTGAGGCGAGTTTAACTGAGCTTAAAATGCCGGGCGCCCGTAAATTAGCCCTCAATGCGCTCGCGGCGTTTATCTGCGAACATCCTGATGCAAGTGTCGATGATTGGCTTAGCGTTAAAGGCATAGGTCCTTGGACGATAGCGTATGCCAAGCTTCGTGGCTTGGGCGATCCAAACGTGTTTTTACATTCGGATTTGATTGTTAAAAAGCATTGATTGGCCTTATATATCAAGAACAATAAGTTAGATGAAACGGCAGCCGCGGCAGTGAGCTATCCCAAATTGTGCGAGCAGCTGAGTCAACAAATTGCCCCGTGGGGCAGTTACTTAACCTTTCAGCTCTGGCATCAATAACCATTAAGCCGCCTCACATTGAATGGCCAGTTTAGAATGATGAGTTAGCCGTCATGTTAAGAGTCAATTTAACTACTCAATTAAGAACCAAATTAAGATCAAATTAAGGTCAAATAAAGAGACAGATTATGAAACATGCGATTCGTCAATTGAGCCAAGCGCCAAGCATTGCAGAATATCAACCCTGCGCTGTAGATACGTTTATCAGTCCTGCCGGAATATTACAGTTAAATGCCAATGCCTATGGGCTGAGCCATTTAACCGTTGTCGGCTCGGATCGCACTGAGGTTGTGCTTGCCAAGGCGAGTGAGGATGCCCTCAATCAAGCTAAGGCGCATATTCGCGAAACTCAGGCGCAGCTCGCGGATTACTTTGCGGGTGAGCGGGTTGAATTTGATTTAAAGCTCGCGCCCAAGGGCACTGAATTTCAGCGCGACGTATGGCAAGCTTTGCTCAATCTAGATTACGGCCAGAGCTGCAGTTATGGGCAGATTGCCGAGCAAATCGGTCGGCCTAAGGCGGTGCGCGCCGTGGGCGCGGCCAATGGTGCCAATCCCATCGCGATTATCGTGCCTTGCCATAGAGTGATAGGCAAAAATGGCAAGTTAACGGGTTACGCCTACGGGCTTGCGATGAAACAGCAGTTGTTAACGCTGGAAACTGACAAGCACTGCCTCGATATTTAAGCTAGAATAGCCGCCTATTAAGATATTGGTGAGCAGTTAAACTTTCTATGACTCAGGCTTCTTCCTCTGCGGCAAGCTTTGCCCAACTCGGCATTATTGCACCTTTGCTAAATCGACTAACCGAATTAGCGTATGTTTCGCCCACACCAGTACAGGCGGCTACGATCCCCGCTGTGCTCGCTGGGCGGGATGTGTTAGCTGGCGCCAATACGGGCTCGGGTAAAACGGCAGCTTTTGCCGTGCCGCTGTTGCAGCAACTTGTTGAAGCAAAAACAGACGATAAGACAGGTGCTTATGTTCGTTGTTTGGTCTTAGTGCCAACCCGTGAGTTAGCCCAGCAAGTCGCTGACAGCTTTCTGTCCTATGCCTCGCATTTGAATGGCAAACTGAAAATTGTCGCTGCGTTTGGCGGTGTGTCAGTCAATGCGCAAATGCAGAGCCTACGCGCTGGTGCCGACGTATTAGTGGCAACGCCGGGCCGTTTGTTAGATCTGTTGTCGAGTAATGCCATCAAACTTAACCGCGTTAGCGCCTTAGTCCTCGATGAAGCTGACCGCATGTTAAGCCTTGGTTTTACAGAAGAATTAGCCAAAGTGCTCGACGCTTTGCCCGCCAAGAAACAAACCTTATTATTCTCAGCGACATTCCCTGAAGAAGTCCGCGAATTAACGGCAAAACTGCTGAATGATCCGCTTGAATACCAATTGCAAAGTGAACAAGAAAGCACGATTCATCAGCGGGTGATTACCGTTAATCGTCCGATGAAAACCGCATTATTGGCGCATCTGATTAAAGAACATCAGTGGTCACAGGCGTTGATTTTTGTGAGTGCTAAAAATACCTGTAATCACTTAGCGCAAAAGTTATCTAAACGTGGGATCAGTGCCGAAGTCTTCCATGGTGATAAAGCCCAAGGCGCACGTACGCGAGTGCTCGATGGGTTTAAAAATGGTGAGATCAGTGTGTTAATCGCCACTGACATTGCCGCCCGTGGTATCGATATCGATAAACTGCCTGTGGTGATCAACTTTGATTTACCAAGAAGCCCTGCGGATTATATGCATCGTATTGGCCGTAGTGGCCGCGCCGGTGAAGCAGGCTTAGCTGTGACCTTGATTTCCCATGAGGATTATCACCACTTTGGCGTGATAGAGAAAAAGAACAAGCTTAAGTTAGTGCGTGAGCAAATTGTCGGTTTTGAAGCCGATGATGAAATGCCAGTCGAACTGTTAGAACAAGCTAAACCTGTCGCCAAGCCCGAAGGTATGGGTAAAAAAAAGCGTAAACAGTTGCCGGCTGCCAATGCTGAATTTTGGGGCAAAAAATCTTAAGTTGTTGGAAACAAGCTATTCTTAGCTTATCTCTGGCGTTCCTTGTCATCTCACTTGTCGTAGGTAAGGTTTATGCAACACTTATTCTGGTTAGTTGAAGGTAAAGTCGCAGGGCGCAGTGGTCCCAATAAAGATCCTTGGGATTTGCAGGTGCTTAAAGAGGCCGGTATTGGTGCTATTTTGTCGGTCAATGGGGGCGAAGGCTGTGAGCCTAGCACCTTTAAAAAGCTCGATTTACGTTACGAATGTATTCCCTTTTCGCGCAATGTGCCGCCCCAAGATGGGGATGTGGCGATTTGTGTCGCTCAATTGCCCAAGGCATTAGCTTTTATCCAACAGTGTGAAGCCGATGGCTTACCTGTGGTGATCCATTGCCGTTCTGGTAAGGATCGCACCAGTCTTATCATGGCCTATTACTTAATGGTCAATGGTGCTGCGCCATTACACGCTGTCAGCCAAGTTCGCAGTATTCGCGATATCGCCTTTACAGCCGATGGCTGGGATCAATTCGCCTTTGACGTTTTGTACGCATTACAAGACTAAGCCTTTTCAGGCGACTTAGAGTCGAACCTATTCATTAATAGGCATAATAGTTTCATTCGTTTGACCTTAGTCATCAAATTTTTACTGTGTTAAGGTTAAGCTATCCGCAGGTTGGTTTTAGTGAGTTATCTATCTAATTATGAAAAGTAAGGCAAGTCAGTCACAGGGATTACTACTGTTTCGGTTATCACAGACTCAAGTGTTTGCCTTAGGCACGTTGAAAGTGCGTGAGCTGGTGCCGTACACACGTCTCAGTAAAATTCCTCAATCTCATCCGACGATTCTGGGGGCTTCAACTATCCGCGGCCATACGATTCCTATTATAGATATGGCTGCAGCGATTGGTTATCGGCCGATTGCCCCTGAAGAGCGGGAAAAGTGCTACATCATCATCACTGACTGTCAGCGGATGATCATTGGTTTCTTAGTACGTGGTATCGATAAGATTATTGAATGTAACTGGCGTGATATTGAAGCTCCTTCGTCTAGTTTAGGGAAAAATGCCTATTTGACGGGCGTGACACGTTTTGAGGACCAACTGGTACAGTTACTTGACGTTGAACTGTTATTGTCGAAAATCTTCCCCGATGATCCACAGACGAATCGGGCTATTTTGACTGATGTACAACGTGAAAAACTTAAACCTATGAATATCTTATTGGTGGATGATTCTAAGGTGGCGCGTAAGCAGTTATCCGACGCCCTTGATATGATTAACATTCCTTATCGAGTCACCGCCGACGGTAAAGAAGCGCTAGTCATGATGGAGCAAGCGGCACTGGAACATCACCCGATAGATATTCTGGTGAGTGATATTGAGATGCCGGGACTGGATGGTTACGAACTGGCTTTTGAAGTGCGTGATAATCCACTGACTGCCAAGGCCTACATTATTTTGCACACTTCTTTATCCAGCGAAATTAGCGTGAGTCAGGCCCATCAAGTAGGGGCAAATGAAGCACTGACTAAGTTCGATGCCCACGAGTTAATCGACGCCATGTTACGGGGCGCCGATCTTGCCTTAGACAAGCGCTAATCTGGCGCTTGTTAGTTTTTTGTATGCTTTTTGCGGGGCTAGGGTAATTTAGTTAGCTTATTTCCCCGCAAAACTAGACAAGTCCAGTCACATCCTATAAAAACCTTATTGGCCTCATTTCCGAAGGTGCGCGTTGGGGATCTCAACCGAAATATAATAACGATAGGTTAAACCATGAAACAAGAATCATCATTGTTAGCTAAGTTGGCTAATGGCAGTCTCGTAATACAAATCTTTTTGGGGATCATCGCTGGTGTGGTCTTAGCCAGTTTTTCACCGAGTAGCGCGAAAGATATCGCCTTCTTAGGCAGTTTATTCGTTGGGGCATTGAAAGCGATTGCTCCCATCTTAGTATTTATCTTAGTGGCGTCATCGATTGCCAACCAAAAGAAGAATACCCAAACCAATATGCGTCCCATTGTGGTGCTGTACTTATTCGGCACTTTTGCGGCCGCATTAACCGCAGTGCTCCTGAGTTCAATTTTCCCGACTAATTTAGTCTTAGTTGCCGGCGTGGAAGGCACCAGCCCACCACAGGGCATAGGTGAAGTCATCCATACCTTGTTATTCAAACTGGTTGATAATCCAGTGAATGCGCTTATGACGGGCAACTATATTGGTATTCTCGCTTGGGGTGTGGGCTTAGGTTTAGCCCTACATCACGCTACCGATTCGACTAAACAAGTGTTTGCCGATATGAGCCACGGTATTTCACAAATGGTGCGCTTTATTATCCGTTTAGCGCCTATCGGTATTTTTGGTCTCGTTGCGGCGACATTTGCCGAAACCGGTTTTGCGGCGATTGCAGGCTATGCCCAGTTATTGGCCGTGCTATTAGGTGCGATGGCTATTATTGCTTTAGTCGTTAATCCATTGATTGTGTACGTGAAGATTAAACGTAATCCGTATCCGCTGGTATTTCAATGCTTGCGTGAAAGTGGTGTGACGGCGTTTTTTACTCGCTCGAGCGCGGCAAACATTCCGGTGAATATGGCGCTGTGTGAAAAGTTAAAGCTGCATGAAGACACTTATTCCGTTTCTATTCCCTTAGGTGCCACCATCAACATGGGCGGCGCGGCGATCACTATTACCGTATTGACCTTAGCTGCGGCGCATACCTTAGGCATTCAAGTCGATTTACTGACCGCATTACTACTGAGTGTTGTTGCTGCTGTTTCAGCTTGCGGCGCATCGGGTGTGGCGGGTGGTTCATTATTATTGATCCCACTGGCTTGTAGCTTGTTTGGTATTTCTAACGATGTTGCCATGCAAGTGGTCGCTGTTGGCTTTATTATTGGTGTGGTTCAAGATGCAGCCGAAACCGCATTAAATAGTTCAACCGACGTTATCTTTACCGCTGCCGCTTGTGAAGCCGCTGAGAATAAAGCTAAACTGAGTTAACGAGTGCTGTTATTCGTATCGAAAAGTATTATGGAAGCAGTCACTTAGGTGGCTGCTTTTTTTATGGGAGTCATTATGATCTTTTTTGATTTTAGCGTGCTAGATGCCGCAAAACCCTGGTATGGGATAAATGACACTGTGATGGGCGGTTTGTCCCGCAGTAAAATGACGGTTTCACCTTTAGGTTATGGTGAGTTTAGTGGTCATGTGTCGCTGGCAAATGGCGGCGGGTTTGCCTCTGTGCGTTGTGAGTTTAGCCCTATAGATGTCAGTGAGTTTACTGGGATTTACCTCGAACTCGATGGCGACCGAACTAAAGACTATAAAGTGAATTTAAAGGATGTCGACACACCACAAAGTACGGTGTATCAAGCGCCTATGCCCACGCCAACTCACCAAACCTTTGGTGTGAGTAGTGCCAGAGTATTGAATTGGCAGCGGATAGAAATTCCATTCAGTGATTTCAAGCCCCAATGTCGGGGTAAACCCATTTCCAGAGTGGCAATAGATTTAAACCAAGTCTGTAGTCTAGGGCTAGTGATAGGTGCCCAGCAGAGTGGCGATTTTTCTTTGAAAATCAGAGAAATCGGCTACTACTAACGCTTGTAGTGAGTTTCTTATGGTGAATTTATTGTCGCGAGTTTCTTACCGCTAAGTGCTTATGGCTGATGGCGCGGGTCATCTCAGGACTTAATTTAACAGTAAGAAAAAGGATAAGGCCGAAGCACTTATCCTTATGGTGAACTCATTAAAATGATGTGTTTGGCGAAAGCCGCAGTTTAAGCGCCAACAATCCCTAATGGTTTCGCGGTTTGCCACGCGCCGCGGGTAAAATCAGGGAAGGTGACAGAGTTACTGCGATCATTGAGTGAATGTTCACTTAAAATATTCACCACCGACCAAGACGCGCCATCGTACACATCCTGATCTAAAGCCTCGCCATTGCGTAGGCAATAAATCATGCGCCATAGCATCACAAAGTCCATGCCGCCGTGGCCGCCGTTAATTTCAGCCTCTTTGCCTATGCGTTGCCACAGTGGGTGATCGTATTTGTCGTACCACTTTTGCATGTCCATATCCCACTCGTGGTAACTTTGACCAAAGCCACCATTTTCGACGGCGATCCGATTCGGGAAGCCAGCAAACACGCCATTTGTCCCTTGGATCAAATTGTGGCGACTGTAAGGTCTTGGGGTCGTCGTGTCATGCTGTACCATGATGGTTCGGCCCTTAACGGTCTTAATCAGACTGGTATTGATATCTCCATTGATATACTTGAGCTGATTACGTTCATGATCGGCGGGAAATTCACGTTTAGCATAGAGCGCACGGCCAAGGGCGGGCGAACTCATCGAGGTTAGATAATCGAACCTGTCACCGCGGTTGATGTTCATATACTGGGAAACTGGCCCTAAACCGTGGGTCGGGTACAAGTTGCCGTTACGTTTGGTATGCCAGTAAGTGCGCCATGAGCCTGTCTTATGATCGATCTCTTTCATCTGCCAACGTAGCTCATGGATGTAGGCGGCTTCGCCATGGAGTAGCTCACCAAACACGCCTTGACGCACCATGTTGAGCACCATCAGCTCTTCGCGGCCGTAGTTGACATTCTCCATCATCATGCAGTTTTTCTGAGTGCGCTCAGCAGTATCGACAACTTGCCAGCACTCCTCAACCGTGAGCGCCATTGGCACTTCGACAAATGCATGCTTGCCGCTCTCCATGGTTTCTATCGCCATTGGCGCGTGCCATTCCCATGGGGTTGAAATAATCACAATATCGATATCATCACGGCTCAGTAGATCGCGATAGCTCAGGTCATTACCTGTATAGACAGTGGGTTTGGGCCGATTCTGTTTAACGATATGATCCACGGCTCTGTCGACTACCGCTTGATGGGTATCACAAATGGCTTTGAGTTCAACGCCTTGTAAATGGCAGAATTGCTCGACATGGCTAAATCCTCGCTCGCCAACACCGATAAAGCCGACTCGGACCACGTCCATCTTAGGTGCTATGAGTCCGATAACGGACTTACCCACTTGCGGTTTAGGGGCGACGCTACTGGCGTAGGCATTGAGAGCAATATTGGCAGTAACGAGTCCTGCAGTAGCGGCACCTGCGGCCTTAAGAAAATTACGACGATGAATGTTATGCATAGCGCTTCCTGCTTTATTTTTGTTTTGTAGGGATATTGAAATATCACTTGGTCTTATTTGTACGGTAATTCACTTATGGGTTATATCAGAAACCCCATTCAAATTGGCAATAAAGATGTAACAAGCTCCTATAAGTCCATTTAGTATGAAACGCGTAACATTGTTGGCTTGATATAAAATTAAAAAAAAACAATTGCTTGAGTTATTTTTGTTGCGAGTTCATCAATATGATCAAAGCAAACTAAAAAACGAAATTGGACAATATGTGGAGCATATTCATACCAAAGGATTGAGTTTTAGATTTGTAGAAATAACGCTACATCCCCCTTGTGCTTAACTCTTCATCAAGAGTCGTAGAAACTGGAAGAGATACAATCGTATCTAAATTGCTTGTTTGTGAGTGAGTGCTTTCTGTCAATGCACGTGCGTGTTATCTCAAACATCTAAATCTAAAAATATTTAAAATTAAACACTTAGAGGTTACCGTTTTAGGATAATAGGTCTGGAAAACGCGCATGCGTGTCTTTCTGATGGATTCTTGTATATGAAAAGCGGTATAAAGCTGATAACTTCTAGTTAATACAGGTAGTTAAGTGTGTGCGTTTTTATTTTTCTATGGACGCCAACGCTACGCTGCATTGGCGATTTTTAGCTCAGCATTAGGGCCTTTTATGGGTGCATTTGAATATTCACAAGCCACTCTTCGGATCTTCGGGGATGATTTGATACCTGAAGACGTATCAAATTTACTTGGTGGTACAGCAACTAAAAGTAAAAAGAAAGGTGATGAAGATGTCAGCAAAATCAGCGGAAAAGTGCGGATTGCCAAAACGGGTAGCTGGCATTTTCAGGCTAAAAAGAGAGAGCCAGAAGACCTAAACGCGCAGATTGAAGCAATTTTATCCCAGCTAACAAGTGACTTAGCGATATGGAAAAAGCTTTACCAAAGCTACAAAGTTGACATGTTCTGCGGCTTGTTTATGGGCAACTGGAATGATGGTTTTAGCTTGTCACCTGAAATCATGCTGGCACTTGGTCAACGTGGAATTGTTTTAAGTTTAGATGTTTATAGTGGGTCGGACGATTAAGATGGTTGTCGCCCCTAAAAACAAATGTTAACGCCTGCAAAAGTGCTGGCTGCGACGTCAACCCGCTGCACGGCTTTGCGTGCTAAATTTGGGCGCTAGGCACTAAAACCTTACTTGTTTTTCATTAATTAAAGGAATAATAAATGACCCACCTAATTACTAAATTGATGTTAACTGGACTCATAGTGGCATCAACTCATCTTCACGCTGAAAACTACGACTTCAAACCGGGTTTATGGGAAACCATTTGGAAATCCGAAATAGTAGAAATAGACGCACCTCCTGAAATGGAGAAAATGATGCGGAGCATGTCCAAAAGGCCTGATTACACGGAAACTGAATGCATAAATGACATCTCCTCTGCATTTGATTTGGAGCCTGAAGAAAATGAAGGCGAAGAATGTCAAACCAACAGCAATTGGATCAGTGCTAACAAAATGATGTTTGAAACATCATGCACTAGTCCTGATGGTGCATCTAAAACAGTGGGTGAAATGCATTTCAATGGGAAAACGTCCACTTCTAAGCTTGAAGTGACAATCTCTGAAGAGGCAATGAAAATCAAGTCGAAACTCGTTGGCAATGGAAAATATATTGGCGCTTGTGACTAAGTGCCATACAAGCTCTTCAACTTAACGCATAACGGTTAATAAGGATGTTATGAGGACTGTTAGTAATATAAAAGGGATTTATTGAACTTTCGCTGGCATTGCCAGTTGGTCTGTATTGTGTATGGCTGCCGTTCCATTGTATCGACGTTTAAACAGCGTGGCGCTCTCATTCAGCTCGCTAGATAAGTCTTTTAGCTGTCTTTACTTTAGCGATAAGTAAATAGTGATAAAGATCGCGTTTTTATTTGTAGATTGAGCTACACTGCCGATTAATTAATCAAAGGTATTTATCTTTTATATTTTAAACATTTAGCAAATTTAAATTAACCTAAAAGTTACATTTGACGGGCGGTTTGAAGTAATTTGCTGTAGTGGGGAGTAAAGCGTTAAATGGGTTCTATGCTTAATGTACTACCACAACTGACATTCACTTTAGGTGATTGGGTATTGCATAAGGATATCAGGATGTCTGGGATTGAAAAACGCCGTCGCCTTCATTGGCGGGAGACAGATATGCAAAATCGTGAAATTATTGGTCGTTGGTTAGATGGGCGTCCTTTATTGGGTGACAAAATTACCCTCTATAAAGAAGACGGAAAATATTTTTTAGAAACTTGGTTTAGCGATGGCTGCCATAGTTTAGATGAAGTCTATATGTCGCCAACCGCTGAAGGCCATAAGCTGGAAGATGTGGGCGGTAATTTCTTTGGTGAATTCTTTATCGTGACACAGTCGCAGCAATTACAATTTTGTAATGAGCAGGGCTGTTATTTCCAAGCGGATAAATTAGCCGCCGATGCCGATTTTGCTCAAGGCATACGCGTCGCTTAAAAGGCAACAATCGAGTCCGTAAGTAACTAAGGTCGCATTTTAGCTCAGTGCTAAATCGCGACCTTTTGCTTTTATGGGATTGTAGCGAGTGCTTAAGTTACTCAGTAAATGGATGTTTGCTGCTAAAAAACAGCGGTTTAGCCGAATAGGGATGAGTCAGACTTAAACTTTGTGCATGTAAGCATAAACGCGGCGCGGCTTTGATAACCTCGGCATCACCGTAAAACTCATCGCCTAAAATCGCATGGCCTAGGGCAAGCATATGCACACGCAATTGATGGGTGCGGCCGGTTTCTGGCGAAAGCTCGACTAAGGTACTATTTTCTCGGCGCTCTAGTACACGGTAGTAGGTGAGCGCGCTTTTACCGCCAGTTTCTCCTGCTTGCAGTGTCTTTTGATAGGGTGGATGCTCAGTGTCTGGTGCAATCGCGAGGTCAATCATGCCCTGTTCCTGCGGCACATGTCCCATCACTTCGGCAATATAGACTTTCTTACTCTGCCTATCTTGAAACTGCGTTTTTAAATGCGACTCGGCTTTTTTATTACGGGCGAACACCATAATGCCCGAGGTCGCGCAGTCGAGCCGATGTACTAAAATTGTTTCTGGATAAAGGGTTTGTAAGCGAGTTAACGCGCAATCGAAGGTGTGAGCCGCTATACCCGGATTAGACAATAGGCCCGAAGGTTTATTGATGATAATCAGATCTCTATCTTTATAGCGGATGTCTAGCCAAGGAACTGCTGGGGGCTGGTAATCAAATATTTGCATTTTGTCCTCATTTTTGCGCGGCCATACTAGCAAAATTTACGCAGGCACACAGCATAATCTCATGCTCGCTTATTCCTAGAGGGAGGAAGGCAAATATTCTGCAGGTGTTTTACGGCTCCAGATACGGGTATAAGCCATCAGCTGCGGATAAAAAGTGCGGAATGCGGTTTCGATTTCGATCTGCATTTTATTGACGACTTTATGAGCATCTTTAAACAGTGCGGCTTGCGGATGCTGTTTTGCCACTTGTGCTAAGGCGTGTTGTAAGCCTTTTTCTGTGGTGTAGCTGCCGAGCCAATCGGCGCTGCGCATGGCGGGCAAGAGCTTAGCAAGTGCTTCTGGATGGTATGGGTCTACACCTTGGACGGCGAAAGTATCTAACGCATTATAGGCCTTGCGGCTGAATTCATCTAAGGGTTGGTGATGATATTCTTCCCAATAATAAGCTAAATAGTGATCGAAACTCACGGCCATGAGTTCTGCTGCTATGCTTCTTAAAGGCGCAGGGAAAGCTTCCATTAATTCAATTGTGAGTTCGTGGCTGCTGCAGAGATTATTAATCTCTTGGTTTAACCATAGCGCTTGGCGTAACTCAATTGGTGCTTGTGCAATTGGCGCTTGAATATAGTTACCCGCCACATTGGCGGCAAGATGCGTTTTACTGATGTCGGCGAGATGTAAGTGTGTAAGAAAGTTCATATTTTGTACTTGGTTAACCACGTCGGTTCACGGTATCATGCGCAAGCGCGCTTAGGAAAGCACGGAAGCTAAAAATGCAGTATTTTTTCACTTTTTAGGATCATGGATGATGTGGAACTGGTTTATAAAAATGCTTGGTCGAGACGAGCAGCCCAAACGTAAAAAAGTGTTAGTGGATATTCCCTTCGAACAACACCGCTTTAGCATGGATGATTTCAGCCGTTCGCGGCTTAAATTCGATGCCGATGACAATTTGCCCCAAGATGGCGTCAAACCTATTAGCGTCAAACCTATGGTTCCTGAGCAAGAAGTGGACGCTGGCAATAAGTAATCTTGATATTCTTGGCCTCTAACCATAGACTAGCCGCCGTTCTAAGCTATCTAGAGGCCTAACATGCGCGTTACAGACTTTTCTTTCGATCTCCCCGATGAGCTGATCGCTCGTTATCCTATGGCGCAGCGTAATGCATCACGTCTGTTAACCTTAGACGGCAATTCTGGCGCGTTAGGCGACAAACAATTTACCGATCTGCTGGGGATGATTAATCCCGGCGATTTAATGGTGTTCAACAATACCCGAGTGATCCCCGCGCGTATGTTTGGCCAAAAGGCCAGCGGCGGTAAGTTAGAAATTTTAGTTGAGCGTATGCTCGATGATAAGCGCATCCTCGCCCACGTTCGCAGCTCTAAATCGCCGAAAGTCGATTCGTTAATTCTGCTCGACGGTGGCTATCAAATGAAGATGGTCGCCCGTCACGATACTTTGTTTGAACTTGAACTGTTATCCGAGTTGACCATTCTAGAGGTGCTCGAAGCCGTAGGGCACATGCCGTTACCGCCTTATATCGATAGACCCGATGAAGATGCTGACAAAGAGCGCTATCAAACTGTGTATAACCAAAACCCAGGCGCCGTTGCCGCGCCAACGGCGGGGTTACATTTTGACGATGCCATGCTCGATGCATTAAAAGCCAAGGGTGTGAATATCGCCTTTGTGACTTTGCATGTGGGCGCGGGAACGTTTCAACCGGTGCGTGTTGATACCATTCTTGAGCACAAGATGCATTCTGAGTGGGCCAATGTGCCGCAGGATGTGGTCGATTTAATCGCGCAAACCAAAGCGGCGGGTAAACGCGTCGTGGCTGTTGGTACAACATCTGTACGTTCCTTAGAAAGTGCGGCGCGCGCCAGCCAAGGTGAACTCAAAGCCTTTAGCGGTGATACCGACATCTTTATTTATCCCGGCTATCAATTCCAAGTGGTCGATGCCATGGTGACGAACTTCCACCTCCCTGAATCGACCCTCATCATGTTAGTCAGTGCATTTGCGGGTTTTGATCATGTTATGGCGGCGTATCAACATGCTATCGCGCAAAAATATCGCTTCTTTAGCTATGGCGATGCCATGTTTGTGACGAAAAAAGCCCACTAGACCAAGATTTTGTTTTAAAATAGCCGCCCAAAGTGAGTATTGGCGGCAACTTTTTTTCGTCAAAAGGTTGAACCTTTTAACGCTGTCCCCATCTCTATTGTTAATCAAAATGGCGGTAGCCATTAAAAATGTAGTCAGACTGTTTATCTGGCGAGGTGAATTATGAAATTTGAATTAGATACTACCGACGGCCGTGCGCGCCGTGGTCGGTTGATTTTTGACCGTGGCACAGTAGAAACCCCTGCATTTATGCCTGTGGGAACCTACGGCACAGTTAAAGGTATGACGCCAGAAGAAGTGCGTGCCACAGGCGCTGACATTCTGCTCGGTAACACTTTCCATTTATGGTTGCGTCCAGGCGAAGAAATCATGCGTAAGCACGGTGACTTGCATGATTTTATGAACTGGCAGCGTCCGATTTTAACTGACTCGGGTGGTTTCCAAGTATTCAGTCTTGGCGATATCCGTAAGATCACCGAAGAAGGTGTGCATTTCCGTTCGCCAATCAATGGCGAGAAAATCTTCTTAGATCCTGAGAAATCAATGCAAATCCAAGATGCATTGGGCAGTGATGTGGTGATGATTTTTGACGAATGTACGCCATATCCCGCCACTGAAGACGAAGCGCGCAAATCAATGCAGATGTCTCTGCGTTGGGCGAGACGTTCGCGTGATGAATTTGACCGTTTAGAGAACCCTAACTCTCTGTTCGGTATTATTCAGGGCGGTGTGTATGAAGATTTACGCGACGAAAGCTTAAAAGGCTTAGTCGATATAGGTTTCGACGGTTATGCCGTCGGTGGTTTGGCCGTAGGTGAGCCTAAAGCAGATATGCATCGCATTCTTGAGCATATTTGCCCGCAAATTCCTGCAGACAAGCCTCGCTATCTGATGGGGGTCGGTAAACCAGAAGATTTAGTTGAAGGTGTACGTCGTGGTGTTGACATGTTTGACTGTGTGATGCCAACCCGTAATGCCCGCAACGGTCATCTGTTTACGAGTGAAGGTGTGATCAAAATACGCAATGCGCGTCATAGAGATGACACGTCACCACTTGATACTAAGTGTGATTGTTATACCTGTAAAAATTATTCACGGGCGTACCTTTACCACTTAGATCGTTGTAATGAGATTCTGGGTGCGCGTTTAAACACCATTCACAACTTGAGATACTATCAAATGTTAATGGAAGGTTTGCGCGGTGCGATTGAGACGGGTACATTAGACGCCTTTGTGGCGGACTTCTATACCAGTCAAGGTCGCGAAGTACCAGAGTTAGTCGATTGATTTTTTGCTAATAAGAAGAGAAAACTATGTTTATTTCAAATGCATATGCAAGCGCTGCCGGCGCACCACAAGGTGGCGGCACGATGGAACTGATTTTCATGCTGGCGATTTTCGGCCTGATTTTCTATTTCATGATTTTCCGTCCGCAATCAAAACGCGTTAAAGAGCACAAAAATCTGATGTCTTCACTTGGCAAAGGTGATGAAGTGCTGACCAGTGGTGGGATTTTAGGCAAAATTGCAAAAATCAGCGACGAAAGCGATTACGTGTTACTGAGCTTAAACGACACAACACAAATCACGATCAAAAAAGACTATATTGCAGCTGTATTGCCTAAGGGCTCTATCCAGTCGTTGTAAGCCAAGAGGGCTCAGGCGTGTTAAATAAATACCCAATGTGGAAAAACATTATGGTGATGCTCGTCATTGCCATAGGTTGTTTCTATGCCGTACCGAACCTATTTGGTGAAGATCATGCGGTGCAAGTGGTGGCGACTCGAGGTGCTGAAGTCACGGCATCAACCCAAGCCAGTGTGAACGAGCTGTTAGCCAGTAAGGGCATTGCGGTAAAGCGCTCTGAGCTTGAAAAAGGTCAGTTGTTGGTCCGTGTGCAAAATGCGGATCAACAGCTACTGGCGAAAGAAGTGATTGCTGACAGCTTAGGCGACAAGTTTACTGTGGCGCTCAACTTAGCCCCAGCGACACCTAAGTGGCTTGAGTCAATGGGCGGTAGCCCAATGAAACTCGGTCTCGACCTTCGCGGCGGTGTGCATTTCTTGATGGAAGTGGACATGGGCGAAGCGATTCGCAAAATGGAAGAGGCTAAAATTGCCGATTTCCGTTCGCAGTTACGTGAAGAAAAAATCCGTTACGCGGGCATTCGCAATAATGCTCAAGGAATCGAGATTAAATTCCGTGATGGCGAAAGTTTAGCCAGTGCCGAACGTTTCTTAAAATCTCGCAGCAACGATATGGTGTTCACCGATGTGAGCAAGGGTGAAGACTTTGCCCTGCAAGCTGTGATGAGTGACGTGTATCTTAAGCAGATTAAAGAAGAAGCACTGCAACAAAACATTACGACCATTCGTAACCGTGTAAACGAGTTAGGTGTGGCTGAGCCTGTAGTACAACGTCAAGGCGCCGAGCGCATTATCGTTGAATTGCCAGGTGTGCAAGATACCGCTCGCGCTAAGGAAATCTTAGGTGCTACCGCATCGATTGAATTCCACATGGTCGATGACAAAGCTGATCCTAATGCAGCGCAATCAGGCCGTGTGTCTGCTGGTTCTGAAGTCTACCAGCGCCGTGAAGGCGGCACTGTAATATTGAAGAAAGAAGTGATGTTGACCGGTGATCATATCACTGGCGCACAACCTAGCTTTGACCAGTACAGTCGTCCACAGGTTAGCATCAACCTTGATGCGAAAGGCGGCACCATTTTCTCTGACGTGACCAAAGACAACATAGGTAAACCTATGGCGACCTTGTTCATCGAATACAAAGACAGTGGTGAGCGTAATGCCGACGGCAGCGTTAAGATGCAGAAAATCCAAGAAGTGATTTCTGTCGCGACCATTCAAGCGCGTTTAGGCCGCAACTTTGTGATCACTGGTTTAAGCCATGGTGAAGCACAAAATCTTGCACTATTACTGCGTGCTGGTGCCTTGATTGCGCCAGTATCGATTGTTGAAGAACGTACCATAGGTCCAAGCTTAGGTGCTGAAAACATTGAAAACGGTGTTCAAGCTATGGTTTGGGGTATGGCGGTTGTCTTACTCTTTATGCTGGTTTACTACCGTGGCTTTGGTCTTATTGCCAACATAGCCTTAACCATGAACTTAGTCATGGTCGTGGGCGTAATGTCGATGATCCCAGGCGCAGTGTTAACCCTGCCAGGTATTGCCGGTATGGTGTTGACTGTGGGTATGGCAGTTGACGGTAACGTGCTGATTTATGAGCGTATCCGTGAAGAATTACGTGCGGGCCGTAGCGTCCAGCAGGCCATCCACGAAGGTTATGGCAACGCATTCTCCACCATCGCCGATGCGAACATCACCACTTTCCTAACGGCGCTGATTCTGTTTGCCGTAGGTACAGGCGCTGTTAAAGGCTTCGCGGTGACCTTGATGATAGGTATTGCGACTTCCATGTTTACCGCAATCGTGGGTACTCGCTCAATCGTTAACGCGATTTGGGGTGGTAAGCGCGTGAAGACTCTGTCTATCTAAGGGGAAGTGACAATGCTTGAAATTTTATCTTTAAAACATACGGTAAACTTCCTCCGTCATGCACTGCCTATCAGTATTATGTCGGCTGTATTGGTGCTGGGATCGCTGGTTTCGCTCGCGACCAATGGCATCAACTGGGGTCTTGATTTCACTGGCGGTACCGTCGTTGAAATGGAGTTCACTAATCCGGTCGATTTAAACGCCCTGCGGGTGCAACTGACGACGCCTGATTCTGAAGGTGCCATTGTGCAAAACTTCGGTTCTAGCCGTGACGTATTAGTACGTTTACAGGTGAAAGAAGGCGTTAAGAGTGACGTGCAAGTTAAGTCTGTCATGGAAGCTGCGCAGAAAGTTGATCCACAGGTTCAGCAGAAGCGTGTTGAGTTCGTTGGCCCACAAGTGGGTAAAGAACTGGCTGAGCAAGGCGCTTTAGCAGTATTAGTCGCGCTTATCTGTATCATGATCTATGTGTCATTCCGTTTCGAATGGCGCTTAGCGTTTGGTTCCGTTGCGGCACTGGCGCACGACGTGATCGTGACTTTAGGCGTGTTTTCGGTATTCCAATTAGAATTCGACTTGACCGTTCTGGCGGGTCTATTGACGGTTGTGGGTTACTCACTCAACGATACTATCGTGGTATTTGACCGTATCCGTGAAAACTTCCTTAAGATGCGTAAAAGCGACCCTGAAGAAGTGGTGAATACTTCAATTACTCAAACCATGAGCCGTACAATCATCACCACAGGTACAACCTTAGTGGTGGTCGTAGCCTTGTTCCTTAAGGGCGGCACTATGATCCATGGCTTTGCGACTGCATTGCTGATGGGTATTTTTGTGGGTACGTATTCTTCTATCTATGTGGCGAGTTTCTTGGCCATCAAACTGGGTATTAATCGTGAACACATGATGCCAGTTGAGATTGAGAAAGAAGGCGCAGACCAACCTCCTATGATGCCTTAAAGGTTACATTCGAGTTAAAAAGCCACCGACGAGGTGGCTTTTTTTTAGCTCGAATTTGAGATAGATCTGACATTCTGCTAGCAAACTCACAAAGTTATAGTCAGTTATGCTGTAAAAATGGAATGTTAATTAAATTAACAACTGATGCAAAAATCAGCGCTCGACAGGCTCGGCTATTTAGCAGTAGGATGTCGGCAACCCATATTCCAGAGAGTTGTAGCCGTAGGATGTCGCATGGAAGAACGTAAAGTGTTAGTTGCTGGTGGTAATTTATTGCAAGCCCACACATGGAAAGGTTTATTAGAGGCCTGTGGTATTCATGTTGAGCTCAGAGGTGAAGCGCTATTGGGCGGGATTGGTGAGCTTCCGACAGGGATGCAAAACGTCGAGTTATGGGTGGGCGAGTCCCAACATGCGTCGGCGCAAGTGCAACTGAATGCGTTGGATGTCGAAAGCCCACAGTGGCAATGTGTGCAATGCCATGAAACCAATGAAGGCAGTTTTGAGTTGTGCTGGCAATGCAGCTCTGAGCGCAGCGAAAGCCACAATTAGCCTTGGATAGGCAATCACCTTCGCTTTGTGCTGTGGCTGAAAGATTGCGTCTACTGGATGAGAAGATTACACTTTGCTGATAAGCTGACATTCATCATGTCATTCAATATCTTATCTAGGAATCAGTGATGCCGCATCCCAGTGCTTTTTCCGCCCTTGTTGACGCAATTCTGCCTAACATCACCGAAGTGACCATTGAAGCCTATCAGGCCGATGATAGCTGGCACCTTGTGGATGTGCGTGAGGATCGCGAGTGGCTGCAGGATCATTTACCCCAAGCGAAACATCTAAGCCGGGGTATTTTAGAGCGTGATATCGAAGCACGTTTCCCCGATAAACATACCCCCATATTACTCTATTGCGCAGGTGGTGCGCGCTCAGCCTTGGCGGCCCATAATCTTCAACTTATGGGCTACACCCGCGTTGCCTCTTTGATTGGTGGCTATAAGGGCTGGGTACAGCGTCAACTGCCAGTCGTGCAGGATTAAGCGTTCAGGATCTCATTTAATGCAATATTTCCCCTTGTTTGTCGATACGGTTAACTTAAATGTTTTGCTGGTGGGAGCGGGTGATGTGGCGAGCCGTAAGCTGGCGCTGCTAACACGTACCGAAGCCAGTATCCATGTGATAGCCCCTGAGGTGAATCCTGAAGTGCAGCGTTATGCCGATACGGGTCGTATTCTGCTATCCCAGCGTGAAGTGGTCCACGCCGATATTCAAAATTATGATCTGGTGTATTTAGCTACGGCAAACGACAGTCTTAATGCCGAGTTGGCGACCTTAGCCACCGCGCGCGGTATTTGGGTTAATGCCGTTGATAATCCGGCATTTTGCCGCTTTATCACCCCTTCGATTGTCGATAGAGGCCGTTTAGTGGTCGCGATCAGCACTGCGGGCGCAGCACCGGTATTTGCACGCACGATTCGCTCGCGCTTAGAATCCAGCCTACCGCAATCACTCAAGCCTTTATTCGACTTTGTCGCCGATAGACGCGTCGAAGTGCAAGACAAGCTCGATTCAACCTCGAAACGCCGTTTATTTTGGGAGCGTTTTTTCGATACCAATGGCGACCGTTTCGATAGTCGTACCGCCGAGCATTACCATAATGCGTTTAATCATTTAGTTAGCCGCGGCGAAATCCTTTTGCTAGATGATTCAGCCTCTGTGGACTTACTGCCGCTCGCTGCCATGCCGTTACTGCAGCGCCTCGATTGGATCTATAGCCAAGGGGAGTTGAGCGACGAATTGGCCGAATTAGTGCGTCGAGATGCTAATCGTGGTGAGTTACCCGCACTCAGTGAATTGAGCCAGCAGTACGAGCAGGGCACTCGGATGTTGCTGGTGGCCGATGCGCAAAAAATCAGTCTGTTGAAGGCGCATTTCCCGATGGCTAAGCATTTACGACCCGGTGCGATTTAACCTCTTATCGATTCAGCCTTCTGTCCGATTGCACTTTCTGTTCGATTTGATGGACGTATCCTATTGTTCGTTTGAGCTAATGCCGAGTCTCAGGTAGACTCGGCAGCCTTATTTTAGGATTTCGCTGTTTCAGGATTTCACTCTGCATTTAGGATGACTATGGCCCTCAAAGCGACCGTGTTTAAGGTCAATTTACAGATAGCCGATATGGATCGGAATTATTACCAAGACCATCAATTGACGCTTGCCCAGCATCCTTCCGAAACCGATGGCCGCATGATGGTGCGTTTACTGGCGTTTATTGTGAATGCCAGCGAAACCTTAAGTTTCAGTAAAGGTTTGTGCGTCGATGACGAGCCCGAGTTGTGGGACAAAACCTTATCAGGCGAAATTGATCTGTGGGTTGAGTTTGGTCAGGCCGATGAGAAATGGCTGCGAAAGGCCAGTGGCCGTGCCAAAGTTGTGCAGTTATTTACCTATGGTGGCCGTAGTGTACCCATTTGGTGGAAACAGAATCAGCAGGCGTTAGAGCGTTACCAGAATTTAACCGTGTGGAATATTGCCGAAGAGTCGGTCACGGCGATGGAAGCCTTTGTTGGGCGCAATATGGCATTGCAGGTTTCTATCAGCGAAGGCCAAATTTGGCTATCGGATAATGAAACCAGCGTGTTGATCGAACCTGAAATTCTCAAAGATATTTAACGTATCTTGTAAAAAAAGAGCCTGCGATTGCAGGCTCTTTTCATTTATTACTTTCATTTTTCAGTAATGAGTATTGATTGGGATTTATTGGAAGCTCAGTTCCCAGCTATCGATATAACCCACATCACCACGGCCACTGTCTACGGCTTTCAACTTCCATACGCCGTTCGAATTCGCACCTGTCATATCAGCGGTATAGCTCTTGTTGATATTGGCAGCGCCTGAACCTGTGTTGCTATGCAGAGTGACGGTTTTACCAGAAGGGCTGATCAACTGCACTTTTAAGTCACCAATGTAAGGGTGGACTATGTTCACTACCGCAGTCACAGTGCCTGAATCACCGGTGCGAGTGACTGTGATTGGGCTAGTGATCCCAGCAGCTTTGTTATCTGGGATGTTGTAGTTATCAGTGTTGCTATAGCTTGCAGGCGTAGTCGGTGAAGTTCCGCCGCTAGATGCTGTGTAGCTTGCTGTTAATGACACACCAGTGAAGGCCGAGTAGCCTTTCAGCATGGCGTAGTAAGTGCCTGATTGGACATTGGTGATTGGGCAAGACTCGCTATTTCCACTTTTATACGGACGGCAATCATAGTTAGCTGTAGTCGGCGCTGCACCATATTGCACATACAAGTCCGCATCACCTGTTCCACCGTTCATCACAAAGCCTAAGTTAGTTGCGCCTTGTGGTACGTCAAAGGAGAAGTGCAGTTCTTCACTCGCTGCGCCGCCTAAGCCCGTTTTAGCCACACCGTTAACTAACACGCCATCGGTTGGAGTTGGATCAACAGGACCCGTTGGGCCAGTACAAGAGGCATCTAAGAAGGTTTTCGCGGCAACAGCGTTGACTAAACCATAGCCATAGTAGTTGTCTCGGCCCGCAGTACCAAGATCTTCAGCGGTCATTTTCAATGCGTTACGAACCTGCGCCGCACTACACTCAGGGTGATAGCTCCACACTAAGGTGGCAACACCTGACACATGTGGCGTCGCCATCGAAGTACCGTTGTAGTACTCGTAATCTTTATTGCCTTGGTTGCTGACTGTTGCTGTCGCACCCAGTTGATTACGCAGTGCTAAACCTGTTGCGCGATCCACTGATACGGAAACCATATTGATTTCACTGTTTGCATCGACAAGGAAGGGGTTTTGTAAGCCAGGTAATGCCGCGTTACTGTAAACAATCGCCGCACTGGCACCGGCATTTTTACAGGCTTTAGCCGCATTGATTTCAGGGTAACTTGTGCCTTGATTGCCAACACGTTCCACTAAACAAATCTTATTGGTCATGTTGCCGCAGTTGAAGCTAGTTCCGCTGACGCTACATTCGGCAAGCGTAGCTGTCGCTGTACCATTGTATGGTGCTGGCACATAGTTGCCGCCCGATGAAATGAGGCGATTATGAGGCACCACACCTGAATCAAAGTAAGACTGACCACCGATAGTAATATCGGCTAAACGGCCTTCGCCACGGGTAACCGTCGACAGAATCGCTTCACCTGGGCCAGAGATTTCAACTTGGTTGGTGTATTGGGAAAATGCAGAGTGGTCTTTATGATTATCCACTGAGGCGACTGACATCACGCCATCGTAGGATGCTGGATAGCTGTGAGCACTATTGCCATCGTTACCTGCAGCGGCAATCAAGAGAACACCATTATTATAATGGGCAGCAAGAGCATTACGCTCAGTGGTGCTCGAACCCGCACCACCTAAACTCATAGTGACAACGTTAGCGCCGTTGGCAACACAAGTATCTACCGCGGCCACTAAGGATGAAGAGTAACCCCAGCCAGATTCGTTAAACACTTTTACGACATGAATATTGGCATTTTGATTTGGCATTACGCCGATCACGCCGTCGTTGTTGGCAATTGCCGCAATCGTGCCCGCAACGTGAGTACCGTGGGCGTTGTTGTTACCTGGCTCGAACCAGTTGCCTGTGCCTGAGTTATTGGTGCCCGTGACATTATTGCCACTTAAATCGCTGTGACTACGATCGTAGCCAGAATCGATAATACAAATAGTACGATTGCCTGCTTGGCTATCGCTTAACTGAGTCGCCCCCACAAAGGTTTGACCCCAAGGCGTGCTTTCACTTAGAAAGCGGCGTGGCATATCTTCTTCAACATATTCCACATCAGCACGGGTTTTTAAGGCATTGATCCCTTTGGCATCGAGTTTCACCGAGTAACTGTTACTGCGGCCGATACGCTTCATTTCCTTCGCTTGTACTTTGTTCAATGCAGTGTGTTGAGCACTGATTTCCGCCATTTTGGGCTGATAATTCATGGTGGTTGGCAGCGTATCAGTTGCCGCGTCACTCGATTGCTGATCACTCATTGATTGCACATTACTGGCTGACATTATGGTAGCAGCATCGGCATTTTTAAATTTCACTATGTAACGCTTTGGCAGTGGAGAGGTTTGTGCTTGTAATGCCGCGGCAAAACCTGGTGCTTGTGGTGCTGCTTGTACACCGGCTGAGATCGCAATAGCTAAGCTTGAAAGACTTAACGCTATTTTAGTGGTTCTGTTGATTGTCATGTTCTTCTTCCATGGTCAATTTAGTGTTAATCATTATTATTTTATGTTTCATAAGAATAACTACGACTCAGATGCTACTCGGTTAGTGAATTTATCTGCGACCAAAGTATTTGTAAATCAATTGTTAACAGTATGGTTGCTTATAAAGCCTCATATTTTATAAGCAGTTAATTTGAATATAAATTCAACATGTAACGAGTTGTAACTAAGTTTTATTCAATTTCTTGTTTTTTTATGTGGTAAAAATGAATAAGTGAATACGAATTTACGGTCAATATGAGTACTTTATATTGACTTTCATGTTTCTATGTAATTGAAGTTTATGCATATATTTTTTAGTGATTATAAATAACTAAATATCCCTGTAAAAATTGGTCATTATAATGAGTTTTTTTCAAGTGATTGATTATGCGAAATTGTTGCAAATTTCTGTCAAGGGAGTGGCAGTTGCCAATTCATTGACGACGGCTGAACCAAACTCGTAAATTTGTTGATGTGTTTTTTGGAGGAGAATGTGAGCGGCAAAACGAGAAGTGAAAGCATGCGATATGGCTGATAACGGTAAATGCTGAGTGTACATTATCCAAAATAGCGTTACAGGATATGAGCTACCACTGCAAACTCGTACATGCTTCAATTATGTTTGTGAGGCTAATTATGTCGATAACTTTCAATTAAAAATTTTGAATAATCTTATTTATTTTTCATCGTTAGAACAGTCTAAAAAATATATTCATTTAAATTATTATAACGCCCATTAGTGTGGCGTTTTACTTCTAAGAATCTGCATATATAAGCTCGAATTTTTAGCATTTTCACAAAACTTGACATATAAGCATTTTGCCTAATAGCGTGTCTATTTGATGGGTGGTAAGTTAAATTAATTCATGAGGTTAAGTTTTTTTCTTGTGGCATTTTTTAAGCGAGTGAGTGCACGAGTTTAAGGCTGTGCACTATAAATCCTAAATTGGAGTCAATAAAAATTATAAAAAATATAACATCTAAGCGGATCGTATTGATATCTTCTTCAGCTGATCATCTTCATATAGAGCTTGAAACACCACAGTTACTTGCTGAAAAATTAAATGCAATTGTTTCAAATGCTTGGCCTTGTGGCGAATATGATTGTGATGCAATGGCGTTTTTTCTTGCTTGCTATGAAAATGGCGGTGAAGCAGCAAAAGGTTGGTATGGCTGGTATGCAATTGATATTAATCCTGTTTCAGAAGAAAGAACGCTAGTTGGCTCTGGTGGTTATTTTGGACCTCCAGATAGTCATGGGATGGTTGAAATTGGTTATTCAGTGCTACCTGAGTGGCAGCGTCGTGGCTATGCTACTGAAATTGTTAATACACTCGTTTCCCATGCTTACTCTTTTGAGAAAACAAAGAACATTATTGCTCATACTTCAGCGGAAAATGAAGCATCAAAAAGGGTTTTGATTTCCAATGGTTTTAGTGAGACTGGCGTTAATGAAGGTCATCTACGTTTTGAACATGTTAGATAGTTAATTTTTTGCCATACATCGGATCATTGATGTTACTTGTGTAGTAGCGAAAACGATTATTAATTTTTATCTGAATCGATTTACGCTAATAAGATACTTCAATATCTCACCATTTACCCGCTATCTTAGAAGTCTAATGTTGGGCTGGATAAAAAGCTTTTTATATAAAGCAATGTTGATTGATAGGCTATTGCTTAAAGTAAGCTTATTCACTTTAACAATAAAAAAGCGCCAAAGGGCGCTTTTAGGGGGAAACCTTGAATGACTAGAGTGCAGTGACAGTGCCTAAGTGATTTGTACTTGCTTCCCCGCACTAGAGCATAGTCGATGGCTGTGAATTACTTAGCGGGCTTTTTTTGCGCTTCAACTAAGGTGGAATAACCGCCACCATTATAGGTTTGCGTATATCCCGCGGCGACTAAGGCTTCGGTCGCGATACTGCTACGGCGACCACTACGGCAATACAAGACTACAGGCGTATCTTTGGCTATGCCACGCTTGGCAAATTCCTCAGCCACTTGCTCAAAGGGAATATTGACCGCATTGGCTAGATGACCTTCGGCAAACTCCTCAGGCGTTCTGACATCGAGCACCATAGCGCCTGCGGCAATCTTATCCCATGCGATTGCAGGATCTTGGTCGGCGGCGCTGGCCATCATGGGCATTAGTAGCAGTGGCATGAGTACCAGCGACTGCAGGCTTAATAGGGCTAAGCGCATTAGGCTTTGGCCACGGATTACTAGGTTGTGGGTCACTTTATCTCTCCTTGACGATCTTTTGGGCAAGCTTGTTTTAGCCAAGCGGGTACTTACTCACCTAAATCTTAACTCTTAAGTCTTAAGTCTTAAGTCTTAACTATTAAGTAGTGACTTTATGTGGCTTAACTTTGCTTAGCAATCTCAGCTTCTGATTTTACACCCAATTTGCGTAAAACCATGGCGGCAGGGCAAAAACCGGTAAAAGCACTTTGAAACAGGTTAGCGCCAACAAATGCGGTTAGCCACAGAAAGTTGTGGTGCACATAGGCGGTTAACACCAGTGACAGTAACACCATAAATCCGGCAAAAGCCATAATGCTGCGTTCTAATGACATACCTTACTCCTTGAGGCCATTTTGGTGATGGCCTTTGTTGTGGTTAGTTTTGTGTTTGTGTCTGTATTTGAACAGTATTCATGCGGTTTTTCATTGCTGTGTAGTACAGCACTGGGATGACAACTAAGGTCAGTATGGTCGAGATAAAAATACCAAAGATCAGACTGATCGCTAAGCCATTGAAAATCGGATCATCAAGGATAAACAGCGCCCCTATCATGGCCGCTAATGCGGTGAGCATAATGGGTTTAGCTCGCACTGCACCCGAGTGGATCACTGCCCGCTCAAAGGGCACGCCGGATGCGGTTTCTTGATTGATAAAATCGACCAATAATATCGAGTTACGCACAATAATCCCCGCCAGCGCTATCATGCCTATCATAGAGGTTGCGGTGAATTGTGCTCCGAGCAGGGCATGGCCTGGCATTACGCCAATCACAGTCAGTGGAATGGGCGCCATGATGATGAGCGGTACTAGATACGATCTAAACTGCGCCACTACCAAGAGATAAATGGCGATCATGCCGACCGCATAGGCGATACCCATGTCTCTAAAGGTTTCGTAGGTGATTTTCCATTCGCCATCCCAGAGCACGGCGACTGAGTCTAGCCCTGTGGGTTGGTGAATATAATGCTGATCAAACCCTAAGCCATCGACGCCATCAATTTTGCCCGCCATGTCGAACATGCCGTAGAGTGGGCTGTCCAGTGGCCCCGACATATCGGCGACGACCATGATCATAGGGATCATATTCTTATGGATAATCGGTGCATCGATTTTGCCGCGTTTGATGGTTACCAGCTCAGACACAGGCACGGATTGCCCCGTTTGGCTCAGTAACTTCATATTCAGCACTTGCTCTAAATCGACTTTCGCACCTTCGTTTAATTGCAGGCGGATCGGTATCGGTTGTTTTTGCTGGGCTTGATGTAAATAACTCACATCTTTGCCGCCAACGGAGGTGGCAATCAAGTCGACAATATTGCTGTAGGGTACGGCCATCAGGCTGGCTTTACTGCGGTCGATAATGACTTGCCATTTTTGCTGGGCGGCGGGCAAGAAAATATCGATATCGACCACGTCTTTGGTTTCATGGAACAACGCCTGCATCTCGTAAGCGGCTTGCTCGCGGATTGCGGGGCTCGGGCCATACACTTCTGCAACCAGCGGCGACCACACTGGCGGTCCAGGTGGCACTTCAACGACTTTGATATTGGCTTGATATTGCTCGCCAATTTGCTGCAGTTCGTCTCGCACCGATACCGCTATGCTGTGGCTGTCGCGTTTGCGGTGTTTTTTATCCACTAGGTTTACTTGAATGTCTCCAAGCTCTTGGCTGTGACGTAGGAAGTAGTGGCGGACTAAGCCGTTAAAGTTCATTGGCGCGTTAGTGCCCGCATACAACTGCAGATGCTCGACTTCGGGGACCGTCGTCAGATAGCGACTCAAATCCCGCAGCACTCTCTGGGTTTGCTCAACGGGAGTGCCTTCGGGCATGTCTACCATCACTTGAAACTCGGACTTGTTATCGAAGGGCAGCATTTTTAGCACCACGAGCTGACCCAGGGGGAGCGCGACGGCGATACCAATTAACACAAATACGCCGGCAGCCAGTCCCACTCTTGCCTTACGGGCATTTTTACCCAGCAGGAAAGGGCCAATTAAGTGGGTGAAGAGGCGCACCATCTTAGTTTCGGCTTCATCCTCGTGCGACGCTTGGGCAGTATCGTGCTTGTCATTGTGTTTCAGCAGTTTACGACTGAGCCAAGGAGTGACCACAAATGCCACTACGAGGGAAATTAACATGCCCATACTGGCGTTGATGGGGATTGGGCTCATGTAAGGCCCCATTAAGCCCGATACAAAAGCCATCGGCAGCAAGGCTGCGATAACAGTAAATGTCGCCAGAATCGTCGGGCCGCCGACTTCATCGACCGCCACAGGGATAAGCTCACTAAAGGACTTTTTGCCGAGCGCCATATGCCGGTGGATGTTTTCTACCACGACTATGGCATCGTCGACCAAGATGCCGATGGAGAAAATCAAGGCGAACAAGGACACGCGGTTTAAGGTAAATCCCCACGCCCAAGAGGCGAAAAGGGTGATCGCCAGAGTGATAATAATGGCCACACCTACGACTAAGGATTCGCGGGCACCCATGGTTAAAAAGACCAATACGACTACGGCGCTGGTGGCGAAAATCAGTTTTAAAATAAGGGTGTTAGATTTATCTGCCGCGGTTTCGCCATAGTTACGTGACACTGTGACTTCGACATTCGCGGGGATCAACACATTGTCGACCTTAGCAATCCGCTCAATCACACTGTCGGCGATATCGACGGCATTTTGTCCCGCTTGTTTACCAATTGCGATAGTGACGGCGGGATAAATGTCGGTTTTATCCGCGTGCCAAACACTCTGCTTAGGGATATCACTCTTCAAGCTGATTTCGGCAATATCCGCCAAATAAATCGGAATATGCTTGCCTTGTTTATCCTGATAGACACTGACAACTAATTGTTTGAGATCGTCTATGGATTGTAAAAATTGCCCAGCCTGAACTTTAATCTCTTGATTACCTTGCACTAAGGATGCAGGCATAGAGACCATATTATTGTCATTTAGACTCTGTCTTAATTTGTCGTAGGTCAGATTAAAGCTGTTCATCTTAGCGGGATCGATACGTATGTTGGCCACCATATCGTGCTGGCCAACGGTATAGATTTCGCGGGTACCGGGAATGCGCTTAATTTCGGTTTCTAACCCAAGGGCGACATGGGTCAGTTGCTCGGCAGAGACTTGTTTGTCCTTTGACCACAAGGTCAAACTGACAATCGGCACATCATCGATGCCGCGGGGTTTAATTAGCGGATCGCCCACGCCTGCGCCCCTTGGCAATTTATCCATGTTGGAATAAATCTGGTTGTATAGGCTGACGATGGCATCATTGCGCGCAACACCGACCTTAAAGATGACGATGATCAGCGCGCCATCGGGTTGGGAGAACGAGTACAGGGTATCTATGCCTTTGATTTCGGAGATCACTTGTTCCGCAGGCAAGGTGACTAAGTTTTCAACTTCGGTAGGTGTCGCGCCGGGAAAAGGGATAAATACGTCGGCAAAGGTGACATCAATTTGTGGCTCTTCTTCCTTTGGCGTCACCAAAATAGCGAATAAGCCAAGCAAGAGTCCGAGAAGCGCTAATAGCGGCGTGATGGCGCTATTTTGGAAGGCGGCGGCAATTCGACCGGAAATCCCAAGTGTGGCCTGTGGTACTGGAGCATGTTTCATAAAACAACCTCGACAAAGCTTAAGTTGCTAGGGAATTTATTGCTTTTTGTTGAGCAACACTTGGTAGGCATCAATAGCAACCTTATCACCCGACTTAAGGCCCGCCAGCACTTCGACCTCGCCATCTAAGGGACTAGCGACACGGACTTGGCTGAGTACAAATTCTTCGCCCTTTTTAAGGTAAACGCTGCTCAGTTCGTTCATTGTCAGTAACGCTGAAGTGGGCAGTTGGATTTTTTCTCGCTCGCCATTTTTAAAGGAAGCTTTTGCCCACGTGCCGGGTTGAAGATTAGCTTCATTTTCAGGCAGATTAATGCGCACTTGGTAGCTGTGGCTGACGGGATCGGCAAAACTAAAAATAGTGAGGTCGGTTGAGGTTAACTCGCGGCCATCACTTAAACGGACGATGAATTCGGGGGCGTTTTTCAACTGATTGATATAACGCTGCGGCACTTGGGTAATGGCGCGCATTTGACTCTCGGAAAACCCTGAAAGTAGTGCTTGTCCTGGGCTCACCGTTTCACCCAGTTCGACAAAACGCTCTGTGACTACACCACTAAAAGGCGCTGATACCACAGTGTATTTTAAGGATTCGCTGGCTTTGATCACGCGTGCTTGCGCTGCGGTTACGGCTTGTTCTGTGGCCTTAGCATTGGCGGTGGCTTCATCCATCGCGCCCTTAGAAATCGCGCCTTGGGGGAATAACTCTTTATAACGTTTGTATTGCGCCTGTGCTTCGACATTCAAGGCTTTGGCTTTAGCTAAATCGGCCTCAAAGCTCGCCAGTTCAGCGCCTTGCTCTTTACTGGTGATCTCCAGTAGCGCGGCTCCCTCTGGGACAAGATCGTTAACATCGTAGTTGAGTTTGACAATACGGCCAGAGGTTTGCGCCGATACCGTCGCCGCTTTTACTGCTTCTATGGTGGCATCTAAGGTGACCCAATTGGCGTAGGGTTTAGTTAAGACTTCGATAGTTTCGACTGAGGCAGCTTGGACTTGAGTACTGGCAAGTGCCAACAGTAAGAAAAAAGCGCGAGAAATTGACGTCATAATTTATATCATCCCAGATGTAATTCATGAGTAAATTCTAATGGAGTTATTTTCAATAGGCAATCAATATTTATTAGAAAAATTTAATGTAGTATTTTTCCCTAATTTAGGAATAAGGCCCATAAGCGCCTTATTCCCATCGTTTCAGTGAGTTCCGACTAAGCCTAAGATTTAGTCATTTAAATAGTAGGTGAGTGTGGACACAATGCGAATTTGTTTAATGTAAGGCGTGCTGCTGTCGCGGTCCGAAATAGTAAACTGGCCTTGACTCGCACTTTTAATTTTACCGAGGCGAGAATCTGAGTCCTTAGCAAATTTTTCCGCCACTTCACGGGCATTTTGAGTCGCTTCTTGTACCATGATAGGTTTGACTGAGTTGAGATCGGTAAACAGAAACTCGGTGCGATTATCATAATCTTGGCTGGCGATCGCTATGCCTTCCTTCACTAAGCTAATCATCTGCTTACGGGTATTGAGCATTAAATCAATCTGCGGGGTATAAACCGACAAATTCACTTTTGCCGAGTAACGGTATCTAACGTTGGGATCGACATAACCTTGGGCTTGGCGATCTTCAATTGAAGGTAATGAAATCGTAATTTCGCTATCGCTAAAGCCTTGTTCCTTTAAAAATGCCACTACACGGTCGGTTTTTTGCTGAACCGTCTCGTAGAGTTTAGGCAGATTATTATCGACCTCAGTGAAATTGATTGGCCAAATCGCCACATTGGCTTTGACTTCTTTTTCCGCTAAGCCCTTGACTGTCACTGTGCGTTCCATGGCTTTCATCTGCAATAAGGCCGTGCTTGCTGTCTGACCAACATACACAAGCCCAGCACAAAGGAAACCGCCCAGCAGCAGGGCTGGAAGGATGTTATTTTTTTCCATAAAAAGAATCTCTTGATTAGATGAACTCAGCCTACGATACCCAATAAACTTAAGTCATGCACTGGGTTTATTCGGGATAGATGCCGCTTAAGATTTGCAGGCGGCAGGTTGGCAATATCAGCTTGATGTCGCTTTTTCAACTCGATGGCTCATTTTCAGATTTTCAGACAGGCTATTTTTCTGGAGGAATAACACTCGGCTGCCATAATTCGACTTTATTACCGTCGGGATCGATAAACCAGCCAAAGCGGCCAAACTCTGAATCTTCAATGCCACCCACGAGCTGACCACCACCTTGTTCGACCTGTATGAGCGCTTGGGCTAGATCATCAACGATAAAGTTAACCATAAAGCTCTTATCTGAGGGGGCAAAATAGTCCGTGCTATGGGCGAAGGGCGTCCAAACATGGTAGCCGAGTGTCGCTTTATCTGTGTGATAAAACGCGGCGCCGCCCCAGTCTTCAATGGGGACTTGAAGATGGGTTTTATACCAAGTTGCCAAGGTAACAGGATCCGCACTTTTAAAGAAAATTCCACCGAGTCCAATGACTTTAGCCATAGCCGTAGCTGCGTTTACAGGAGTATGAATTAACTTTAGGCAATAAATGCTTAAGATACAAAAAAGCCGCAAAAAATGCGGCTTTTGGGTTAAGCGTTTAGCTTAGAACTGGTAGCTGTATTGAACTGAGTAGTACATACCACTTGATTCAGTAATTGCATTAACAGGACCTGTGATAGCACTGTTTTCGATCAGGTGAACTTTTTCACCTTTAATATAAGCGATACCAAAGTCAACGGTGTTTTGTGGGTTGATGTGGTAACTCATACCCGCTGTGTACCAGTTACGGTCAGAGTCTGGGAATGAAATTGAGCTGATTTCGTCCACAACGCCTTGGTCATGCATATAACCAGCACGCACAGTGAATTGCTCGTTGATTGTGTAAGTACCACCTAAGCTGAATAACCATGAATCTTTCCATTGGTATTCTTTCAGTGCAACATCACCTACGGCTTGTGTCACTCCAACAGCTGCAATCGTGGCTGTACCATCTTTAGCCGTGATTTGATCAAAGTTGCCCCACTGTGTGTGCTGCGCAGTATAGTGCAAAGCAAACTTAGGGGTGATTTGATGGAAACCTGCAACTTGGAAGATATCCGCTAGTGGAACATCTAAGCTATCAAAATTGGTCGCAACCGGAACAGTACCTACACCAGGAATGGTTGTCATCGAGACGGTATTGATATCACCTTCAACATTCACTGTCGGGCTGAAACGGTAGCTGATGCCGAAACGGTTATCTTTATCTAGCTCAATGGTGGCACCTACTATACCACCGAAGGCCCAGCCGTCAGCGTCGACGTCAACCAATGGCGTAGTGCCCATATTACGGGTTAAGCGGCCTTCGCCATAGACTGCGTCCAGACCCGCACCGATACTGAACATGTCATTAATACGGTATGAAAGGCTGGCGTTAAAGTTAACCGTTGTGACTTCAGTTTCGCCAAGCAGATCATAGGGTGCTGGTGAGTTCGCAGGTAAACTCTTTGAAAGTGAGCTGGCATCGGTACCGGTACCAAAGTTAGAAAACGCAGCAAAGCCCACGGCGAACTTATCGTCGATTGGGTGGATGTAGAAAATATTAGGGATAATTTTAGAGCTACCCGCGTCATCGATGCTGCCTAAGTCAACGGCACCACCGGCAAAGTTAACGTCTTTAACATCAACAGTAATATCGGCATAAGTTAAGCCAAAAGACACTGCATCTTTATCGAATAATGCCATTGCAGCAGGGTTACGTGATAACACAGAAGCGTTATCGGCAATAATCGCATCACCCGCAAATGCACGGCCCATACCTGTGGCTGATTGGCTGTTGAGTTGGAAACCTGAAGCTAAGGTTTGAGTACTTGCTAATGCGACAGAAACGGCAATGAGTGTCTTGTTGAATGTTTTCATTATTATTCTCTCTATTCTTTATAAGTATTGGATTTTTATTCGGTCCTAGTCAGCCGAAAGTATTTAAATCCATTTATTAGTCTTCGGCATCTTATGGACTGAATGTAGCCTCAACAAGTCCGACCAGATGTGAAAAATGTTAATTTTCAGTTAATTAAAAAACTTTAAAACAGAGGTTGAACTTTAGCATGCTTGAATGGTCTGGCCAGATGCTTGATATGAAGGGCTTTGGGTTTATCGATAGGTTTCAATTGACGTTAACGGTTTGTAATTTTGTGTTGAGTGTTTAAAAGGATACAAAATGTAAAAAGCGCACAAGTGTGCGCTTTTTAAGTGATACAAGCGTGTTGAAACTAGAGTGAAGATTTAAATTGCTCGAACTCTGTGGTTACATTTTCACTCGGTGCAGACAATTTACTCACCAAAATACCGGCAAATGTGGCGAATACAAACCCTGGGAGGATTTCGTATAGTTCGAAAATACCACCAGTGAGTTGCTTCCAAATCACGACTGTTAATGCGCCGACAATGATAGTGGCGATGGCGCCATTACGACTATATTGCTTCCAAAATAGTGATAATAAGACCACAGGACCAAAGGCCGCACCAAAGCCTGCCCAAGCATAACTCACAAGGCTCAATACACTGCTTTCAGGATTAAGGGCAATGATGCCTGCGATCACGGCAATCGCCAGCACACCCATGCGACCTACCATCATCAGTTCACGATCATCCGCTTGTGGGCGTAACCATTTACGGTAGAAATCTTCGGTGATAACGCTTGAGCATACCAGTAACTGTGAATCGATAGTGCTCATAATGGCCGACAAGATGGCCGCAATGAGTAGACCGCCAATCCAAGGGTTAAACGCGGCTTGTGCTAAATGAATAAATACCGTTTCTGAATTCGCTAGAGGGGCGTTAGCGAAATATAAGGAACCTGCAAGGCCTGTCGCGAGCGCACCAATCAGCGAGAATACCATCCAGCTCATGGCAATACGGCGCGACAGGGGCAGGGCGTCGGCACTGCCAATCGCCATAAAGCGCGACAAAATATGCGGTTGACCAAAATAGCCAAGGCCCCATGCGAGTAAAGACAACATGCCTATCACTGTGGTTTTGTCACTGACTAAGGCCAACATCGCAGGATCGATAGTTTCAATACCGGCGTGGCTTTCAGGGTGAGAGAAAACGGCAAAAGGCACAATTAAAAGGGCGACAAGCATCAAACAGCCTTGGAAAAAGTCTGTCCAACACACGGCAAAGAAGCCACCAATAAAGGTATAACCGACTATGATGGCTGAGCCAATCACTAGTGCCACTGTGTAATCGAGACCAAAAACTTTTTCAAACAGAATCGCGCCACCGACCATGCCTGAGGAAGCATAGAAAGTGAAAAACACTAAAATAGTGATTGCGGAGACGAGCTTGAGATAGCCTTGGGTATCGTGGAAACGTTTCTCGAAGAAATCCGGTAAGGTGAGGGCATTATCGGCGAGTTGAGTGTAAATACGCAGTCGTCTGGCGACAAATAACCAGTTTAGCCAAGCGCCAAAAATTAATCCTATGCCAATCCAAGCTTCACCTAAGCCGCCTAAGTAGACCGCGCCGGGTAAACCCAGTAACAGCCAACCTGACATATCAGAAGCACCCACACTGAGTGCGGTCACAGCGGGGCCCATTTTGCGGCCACCTAAAATATAATCATCAACAGTATCGGTAGCACGGTAAGCCCAAAAACCTATGCCCATCATCAATACTAAGTAACCAACAAATGTGATTAAAATCGGGGTTTCAATCGTCATCTTGCCTTTTCCCATCTTTTTATTATTAAAAGTGGCAAGCATGCTACCAGATGTTTGAACAATCGCCCATTAGCAGATAAAAGTGTGATTAAAATCTAACCTCCGATTGCATTGAAATATCGGAGGTTAATTTAAAAATATTAAATATAATATATGGTTAGATAAAGGTGTTCTTGATTTCGTCTTTCACATAGCTAAGGTCAGCTTGATCCTCACCTATGAGCAAAATAAACGCATCGGGTGTTTCAAAGCCCATTCCTTGGTATTTGCCATCGGCGAAGGTTTGGTCTAGCACCATACGTTTTTCGAGTGGCACGATAAAGAGTGTAACCTTGCTTTGCTCGCCCTGTAGCACTAAGTGCAGGCTTTTCACCCCTTGAAAATCACAATAGGAGGTGTAATACACTTTGCCTGGTTGTTGGGTGAACTTGGCATTGCCAAAGTCTTTCATCGACGCGAGCTGCGCATTGACCTGATTAAAGTTGACGTTTTGATCCACCTGTAAGGCAACCCCTTCATGGTAGACATGGGCCAGTGCATGTTCGGCTAAATCGATTGGCCCTAAACGTAATAGACTAAAACTGATCCCCACCACAAATGCCACCGAGGCCGCCATGGCCACTAAAAAGCCGGTTTGACGGCGGTGTTTATGGTGTTGTTGTAACTGCTGACGCAAAATCAGTTTATCGGCGAGATCGTCCGCCACTTCCACTTTCAATGCATTTGTCAGTTTGGCATCAAGGTTTTTAAGCTCATTGATTAAGGCTTGGTTTTCTGGTTTAGCATTAATTTGCGCCAGAAAATCAGCATCTTGATTATGAGGATCTTCATAAGCTTGACGTCTAAATTTAAGCTCATCCATTGGATTGACCTCTTACCTCATTTTTCTCAAGTAATTCTTTCAATTGGCTTCTCGCCCGAAATAAACGTGTCATTACGGTGTTGCGATTAAGCTCCATCAGCTCGGCGATTTCATCGCCGCTAAAGCCACCAATCAGTTGCAGTAAGAGTGGCTCGCGGTATTCGATATCCAGTTTGCCTATTTGCCGACGGATCAGGTATTGCTCGGTCTGCTCTTCACTGCTATTGGAGATATTGTCCTCTAAGGTATCTTGCTCAACGTCGGAATAATCGAACTGTTTACGCTCGAAACGCCGTGCATTCTCACGCCTAAGAATCGTGATAAGCCATGCTTTCGCCGCTTTATCATCCTTGAGGGAATCTAAAGAGCGCCACGCCCGCAAGAAGGTTTCTTGGGTAATGTCTTCAGCCACATGTTTATCGCCGCATAACCAATAGGCGTAGCGGAAGATGTCTGCATGCAGCGCCTTGACTAGGCTGTTGTATCGTCGTTGTTTACTTAGCATGTCAGAAGAGACCGCAGGCTCGACGGATTTCTTACGCCAGTTAGCAAACATTTTTAATTTTTCGGCTTGGTGGTTGAATGTTTAGCATAGTTGAGCTCGCTTCTCTGTCATTAACCCCATAATTTACTTAGGATTCAGTGGGCTTAATGGCGCCGATTTTGGGTTTAAATGTTTATGCTCACAAGCCTTAACTGCGTTAAGCAATGCGGCGCACTCGGCGCTCAGCTTGTTAGTATTAGCATTGTTAGTATTCGCACTGTCAGTATGGCTGCTGGCATCGGCCTTCGCACTGTCAGTATGGCTGCTGGCATCGGCCTTCGCACTGTAGGCGGCAATTTGCAATTGTTGTATCGCCTGTGCGAGTTGCGGTGACTGCTCGGCAATCTTATCGAGTGTCATAGGCGCTTGCTGTAACTCGCTGAAGTAGCGCTGTAACTGCAACATAATACGGCTCACATCGCCACTGGCGCAGGCTTGCTCTAATCCTTTCAAGCCGGAGGCAGTCACTGATTGTGCTGAACTGATTGAAGAGTTTACTGAAATTGGGGCGGCCGTTTGATTTTTTAAGACGCGGCGCCAAGCGACTAAGGTGATAATCCAAGCGACTAGAGTGACCAGCCATAGCGCAGCAAACACCTTAACCATCCAGGAGTCATTGTTGTCGGCCGCTGAATTTGCTTGCCAAGAGGCTTGGGCGGGCGCATCTGTGACTGCACCGCCTGTTACCACTATGGTGCGTGCGGGGAGCGTCGCGGTTTCTTGACGTTTAAGGTGCGGATTCCACCAAGGCACTTTGACTTCGGGCAGGGTAAATGTTCCCGCTTTGCTGGGAACGATTGCCGACGTAATATTGTACTGGGAGACAATTTGTGCATCGCGTACAAAGGTTTGTCGCTGAGGTTTCTCTGGGTATGACTTCAGTTCATTAGGCAGGGTTTGCGCTATATCTGGCAGGCTATTTTCATCGGCATTAGAAGCCAATAAAGTAATAGTGCGAGTAATAGGGCTACCGACGGTAAACTCTTTAATATCCTCAGGGAAATTCTCTTTTAACACCACTAAATCGGCAACCAGCCATTGGCCTTGGAAACTTGTCGGTGCAGGATTCACTTGCACTGTGAGTGAGGGCGCGCCCGCTTGCATTGGGCGGCTTTCATTAAAGCCAAACATGCCGCCGCGGCGTTGGGATTCAACTAGCACATCGCCCGCAAAGGTCGCGCCTTTGATGTTCACTTGGCCGGGTAAGTCCGGAATGATGCCATAGGTGCGTTCAATCACGCGGTAACGACGGCCATCGACTATCTCTGAGCCATCCTTATCTTCGCCAATTTGTTTGATCTGTGCGCCTTCGATGACAGGTGCGCTCAATACGCCCCTTTGTAATTCCACTGCTAGATAGAGTTTCACCTTGTAGGTAATGAGCTGCCCGACATAGGCCTCGTCAGTTGACACTTTGGCATCGATGAATAGGTTGTTCATTTGCGCGGGCTGGCTGCCCGTTTCGACCACTTTGAGTGGGATCGGCGCCGAGCTGATGCCATCAATAGTAAAGGCTGGAATGGTCAACTGGCCTTTTTGTTTTGGCGCGAGCAACACTTGCCAGCGAGTCTCTTTGACCGCATCGAAGTTCATGATCTGTGTGCTGCGACTCACGCTGGTGCGGCCAACAATAAAGTCTTTCAGCAGGGCGGACGTGTCTAGCTTGCCAGTATCGATTTCATCATCGACGCTGATGTTGAGCACAAAGTATTCACCCTCCATCACAGGATTACGATCGACCGATGCCTCAATTTTGCTGAGTGCAAAGGCGGGATGGGCTACTCCGATGGCAAGGAGTAGCAGGATAAAAAATTGTCTGATCACCACTGTTCGTTATCCTTTGATATTTGGCCATTTTGACGGCGTTTTTGATATTCCAACTGCATTTTATTGCGAAGTAACACTTGGGGGTCTTCACTCACGCCCCTCAGTGCTCGCTGCATTTCTGCGGGAAGCGGTTCGCTATTAGTTGGCGGCGCTTCGACCGATTCACTCATAGCGGCTTCTTGTTTATCTTGCGCATCTTTCTCAGGAGCGTCCTTGGCGCCAACGCTTTGCTTTGCTTGCTCAGCTGATTTTTGCTCCTCGGCATCGGTGTTAGCCTGCGCTTGCATCTTAGCTTCATTATCTGCTGGTGAATTGTCTACAGGCTCATTTTCCTTTGCATCCTGCTCGGCATTTTGTTGCTCGGCATTTTGTTGCTTGGCTTGTTGATCCTGTTGCGCTTTATCTTGATCTTGCAGAGCTTCATCTTGCTTGTCCTGAGCATTGCCATTTTGCTTATCTTGCTCAGACTCTTGCTCAGACTCTTGCTCATCCGCTTTTTGCTGCTCAGGGCTTTGATCAGAGCTTTGCTCAGGATTGGCATTGTCCTGTTGATCCTGAGACTCTTGTCCCGCTTGATCTTGCGTATCTTTCTGAGCGCTATCTTGGTCAGATTGTTGTTTATCCTGCGACTGCTGATTACCGGATTGTTGGTCGCCAGATTGTTGGTCACCTGAATTGGAATCACCGGACTGCTGATCGCCTTGTTGATCTTGGTTTTTATCCTGTTGATCGTTTTTACCTTGCTGCTTTTGCTGCTCTTTCAATTGCTTTTCAGCCAGTTCAAGGTTGGCCTTTGCCGCAGGGAAATCGGCTTGTTTTTCAAGTGCGGCTTGATAGCGCTCCTTAGCCTTATCGGGTTTACCGAGTTGCATCAACGCATTGCCTTGATTGTAGAGGCCTTGGGCTGAGCTATCTTGCTCGAAGGTTTTCAGCGCTTGCTCATAATCACCGGCCTTATATTGGGCGCTGCCACGCCATTGGGGTGACTCAAACTGCTTAGCGGCGTTGGCATAATCTTGGGATTGATAGGCCTGCATCGCTTGCTGATCTGTCGTTTTCCACACATTGTCCCAGGCATTGTCCCACACACTGGCATGGGCAGGCTGAGGCGCGGCCGCGAGCAGTAAGCCGCCAATGAGAGTGGCAAATCCAACGCTTGCCACGATTCCTTGCCTAAAGCTGAAAAGGGCGGGCAGCAGTAATAGCAGGGCGAGATAAGGGCCGAGATCCTGCCAGGTTTCACCGTCAAGATCTGTGGCTTTGGCATCGCCCGTATCACTTAACCAATGTTGTAATTGGGCCAGATCATTGCCGTCGGTGCGATTTTGGATTAACACGCCTTTGTTATCCGCGGCCAGTTTTTGCAGCAGGCCAAAGTCAGTGCTGGCCACAACGACTTCGTTGCTGCTGTCGCGCTGCAATTGTCCGTCGGGTAGACGAATTGGCGCGCCTTGGCTGGTACCAAAAGCGACGACGGCAAGGCGATATTGCGTGCCACTTAATGCCGAGTTAGCGTCATCAAATTGGGCTGCGGTTATGCCATCTGTCATCACGATAATATCACCGCGAATATGCCCACCCTGAGTCAGTAGCGTTTTAGCTTGGGTTAAACCTGCCGCTAAGTTTGAGCCACGAACGGGCATGATGTCAGGGCTTAAGGTCGGCAATAAATTGAGTAGCGTGCCGGTATCGCGCGTTAACGGGCTGATAGTAAAGGCATCGCCAGCAAAGGCGACTAAACCTGTTTCACCTTCTTTAAGATTTCGCAGCAGATCCGTAGCCCTAAATTTAGCTTGGGTTAAACGGTTCGGCGCAAGATCGGTGGCGAACATAGATACGGACATGTCCATCACCAGTACGCGGCCTTGCTCGGCGGCAAACACAGGCAAGGACTGTTTATTAACGGCAGGTCCGGCGAGTGCAAAAGTCGCAATCAGCCAAGTGAAAGCTAGTAGATGCAAAGGACGACGGGATTTCTTGCTGCCTTGGGTGACCAATATTTTGGCTAAGTGCGGCGCAATATACCGATTCCACGCGCTGTGGCTCTCGTGTTGTCGCCATAAACTCAATAAGACTAAGGCCAGCGGCACTAGGGCGAGTAGCCATTCGGGGCGAATAAAATGTAGGCTCATTATTTAATGTTCCCCTGTGAAGTGGTTGCGACAGAGGGTTTAACGCGGCGCGCTGCAAAGAATGGCAATTGACCTAAGGCAATCCACAGGCTCGCCAGTAACGCCAGTGCCAGCGGCCAATAGAACAAATCTGCCTGCGGACGATAGCTTAACTGATCGCGACTTACAGGTTCGAGTTTATCGATTTCTTGGTAAATCTGGTCGAGCTCTTGGCTGTTACGGGCGCGAAAATAACGGCCGTGGGTGACTTCGGCGATATGCTTAAGCTGGTTTTCATCCAGATCCATCGAAGGATTAACCCGCTCGCGGCCAAAGAGTGTGCGGCGCTCCATCACATCAGCACCGACACCGACAGTGTAAATGGTAACTTTACGATTAGCGGCAATTTGCGCCGCTTGCTCCGGCTCAATATTGCCCGCGTTGTTAGAGCCGTCGGTCAATAAAATCAACACTCTGTTACTCTCGTCCATTTTATCGAAACGTTTTACCGCCAGCCCTATGGCTTCACCTATGGCGGTTTGTTTACCGACTAAGCCGATTTGTGCTTCTTTTAAAAATTGGGCCACTGAACGTCTGTCTTGGGTGAGCGGCGCCTGCAAATAGGCGTGATCGGCAAAGAGAATTAAACCGATACGATCGCCTTTGCGGCGCTCGATAAAGTCACTGACGACGTGTTGGATTAAGGTGAAACGGTCGACGGTTTTGCCATTCACCACCATGTCTTCAATCTGCATACTGCCGGATAAATCCACCGCCATCATCAGATCGCGGCCTTGGCTCGGCAGTTCGATAGGTTCGCCAAGCCATTGCGGACGGGCGATAGCGAGCACTAATAGGCACCACATCAGCCAGTAGCGTTTGCGACTCTGGCGCGTGTTGGCCGCTAAGCTTTGTTTGCCTGTTTGGCTTATTCCGGGGAGTTGTAGCCGGCCACCATCCACTTGTACGGTTTGTTGGCGCCAAAAAATCAAAGGTAAAGGCAGTAATATCAATAGCCAAGGCCATGCAATGGTTAACATTGTGCCTCCGGTTGTTTGGTGTCAGCTGGCTGGATTGGCGCTTGGCTTTTAGCTTGAGCGTCGCCACTAGCTTGAACGTAGCCCTTAGCTTGAACAAGATTCTGCTCAGGCGCACTCAGTGTTGCTTTCGATGCCAACCAAGCTTTTGCGAGTTCATGTAACTCATTGGCTTCAGCTAAGGTCAACGGCGTTTGCTGGTGACGTTTGGCCAACAAGTGGCCGATACGTTGGCGTTTAGGCGCGGGTAAATAGCTGTCTAGCCACGTCGCCCAAGCTTCACCATCAAAGTAGGCTATTGCATCTCTGCTGAGATAACTCATGGCGGTACGCTTTAATAGGCTATTGACGTCAGAGACATAGGGCGGCGCTTGTCTATCAAGCTGACTAAGCAACTGTTTCGCGGCTTTTTTCGGCGCGAAGTCTCGGGCGCGTTTTCTTAGCCAGATAACTAAGAGTGTGATGAGAGCAATCACTAGCGCGAGGACCAACCAATAACCGATTGCCCAAGGCCAAGCGCCGATTGGATCGGGATGAATGATATCCTGCAGATCCGCCAGCGCTGGGTTTGGCGCTGTAGCCATAGGGACTGCAGCCTGTGGATTTGCTATAACTGGTGTCACTATTTCTGAATTCACTGTTGCTGGATCCATAGTTAACGCAATAATTCCAATTGATGGGCTAGGGGAGCACCCGCATCGATGAGCTGGGTGCGCACGCGCAGTTGCTGCATCATGGCGATAAAGTCCCTTTGCTGACGCAGCTGTATATCAAGCCAAGCCTGATAACTGTGGCGGGTGAGCACTAAGTCCTCCTCCCCATCCCGTACTGGCAAACTAAAGTTGTGCGGTAACGGCAGTGTCCCTTGGCGCAGGGGATCGGTAATAAGATAGGCGCCCACATCGCAATGACGCTTAAGCTCAGTGAGAGGCGCGATACATTGGGGGCTAAAATGGCTGCCATCTGTCACTATCCAAACTAAGGAGCCGGGTTTGGCGATGCGTTGTAATCGCTGACAAGCGCGCAGAATATGATCAGGATCGCGCTGGTCACTGCCAACATGATTGAGTTGATTCTCATGCACACGGCGCAGGCCTGAGATCAATTGCAATATGCCCTGACGACGGCTGCGGGGTTTGAGCTCTAGATGCTCAGACTCGCACGCGATCAAGGCGCCGAGTCTATCGCCATGGTTAATCGCATTCCAACCTAAGGTGGTCGCAAGGTGCCCTGCTTGCACCGATTGCAGTAATAAACTTGAGCCAAAATAGAGACTTTGGCTTAAGTCGATTAACAACAGAATAGGGCGCTCACGTTCTTCGACAAATAACTTAGTGTGGGTTTTGCCCGTGCGAGCGGTCACGCGCCAATCAATGGTGCGCACATCGTCGCCCTGTTGATAGTGGCGCACCTCGGCAAACTCCATCCCGCGGCCTTTGATTAAGCTGCTGCGATGGCCCGCTAAATTAGCGCGGGCACGGCTGTAACGTTCAGGCATAGCACGGGCGATATTTTGGCACGCCAGCAGCTCTTGCTCGGTTAAATGCAAGCCATCGGCAAACAGCGGCAAGCCATCGGCCGAGGCTGAGAGTCGCGCAGTGTCACTCATCTTATTTCACCTTTATCTTCACCGTTAAGGTACTGCTACTTGACTCAAGATGTGATTGATCACCTGATCGCGGCTGACGCCTTCGGCTTGTGCCTGATAGCTGAGTAATAATCTGTGTCTTAACACATTCGGTGCAACGGCTTGAATGTCTTCCGGTGAAACAAAGTCTCGCTCGTGCAGCCAAGCGCGGGCGCGGGCGCAGCGTTCTAACGAAATAGTGGCGCGTGGGCTGACACCGTACTCAAGCCATTTCGCTAAGTCTTCGCTGTAACGTAAAGGCTCGCGGGTCGCCATAACGATTTCGACTATGTATTTTTCGAGTGGCTCGGCGAGATAGATTTCCATGGCTTCGTCACGTGCGGCAAACACATCGGCCTGAGCAATCGGCTCAGTCGTCGGCAATTCGTGGGTGAGTGCTTCTTTACGGGATTGGCGCAGAATTTCGATTTCAGTCTCGCCGCTCGGGTAATCAAGATTCAAGTGCATTAAAAAACGGTCAAGCTGTGCTTCGGGCAGGGGATAAGTGCCTTCGTTTTCTAATGGATTTTGGGTTGCCATCACTAAAAACAGCGGTGGCAGCTTATAACTGTGCTTACCGACGGTGACTTGACCTTCGGCCATAGCTTCTAATAAGGCCGATTGTACTTTGGCGGGGGCGCGGTTAATTTCGTCTGCCAAGATCAAATTGTGGAAAATCGGTCCGGCTTCAAACTCGAAGGTGCCAGTTTGCGAGCGATAAATATCTGTGCCGGTTAAATCGGCAGGCAGCAGATCTGGGGTAAATTGAATGCGGTGGAAATCGCCCTCAACCCCGTCACATAAGGCTTTCACCGCACGGGTCTTGGCCAGTCCCGGTGGACCTTCAACTAATAAGTGGCCATTGGCAATTAAGGCAATGAGCAGATTTTCGGTCAATACTGGCTGCCCTAAAACAACCTTATTTAGGTAAGTGCGTAATGCATGGAAGCGACTCAAAGGCATGATGCTACTCGTTTTATTATGTTGAAAATGCGTGTGTGGGCTATAGACAACGGATATGGTAAAGAATTCCCTTAGGGTTTGGCTAGTGTTAAAAAAACAAACAGGTGTTTAAAACTTGCTGACAAGAAGTTAGAATCAGATCACACTTTAATGGTCAGACCTGTTATTAGGCGTTTTTCGCCGTAAAACAATGGGTCAAACACGGAAATAGCTAGCGCCGCCTGAAATCTCTCAGCGATTGCGCACATAAAGAGGGTGACAAATGAGTGATAGACAACAGGTTACGAACGCCAAGGGCGAGCGTATCGCAATTGTAGCGGGTTTAAGAACGCCATTTGCAAAACAAGCCACGGCATTTCACGGTGTATCGGCGCTCGATATGGGCAAAATGGTGGTCAATGAATTATTGGCGCGCTCTGAACTCGATCCTAAGCTGATTGAGCAATTAGTGTATGGACAAGTGGTGCAAATGCCCGCTGCACCTAACATCGCCCGTGAAATCGTACTCGGTACTGGCATGAATGTGTCGACCGATGCCTATAGTGTCACTCGCGCCTGTGCGACTAGCTTTCAATCTGCCGTAAACGTGGCCGAATCTATCATGACGGGCAATATCGAAATCGGTATTGCGGGCGGCGCCGACTCTTCATCTGTCTTGCCTATCGGCGTGTCGAAAAAATTAGCCCATGCGTTAGTCGATCTGAATAAAGCCCGTAGCTTTGGGCAAAAACTACAAATTTTCCGTCGTTTAGGCATTAAAGATTTATTACCTGTACCGCCTGCGGTTGCCGAGTACTCAACGGGCTTGTCTATGGGACAAACCGCTGAGCAAATGGCAAAAACCTACAATATTAGCCGCGCCGATCAAGATGCTTTAGCGCACCGCTCGCACACCTTAGCGAGTGAAACTTGGGCTTCGGGCCATCTTCGTGACGAAGTGATGGTTGCCCATGTGCCACCGTATAAACAGTTTATCGATCGCGATAACAATATCCGCGAAAACTCGGTACTGGAGTCATACGCTAAGCTGCGTCCTGCATTCGATAAACAGCATGGTACTGTGACGGCGGCCAACAGCACGCCGCTTACTGACGGTGCCTCAGCGATTATCCTGATGAGCGAAGGTCGAGCGAAAGCCTTAGGTTATCAACCAATTGGTTACATTAAGAGCTATGCTTTTAGCGCCATTGATGTGTGGCAAGACATGCTGATGGGGCCCTCTTACGCGACGCCACTGGCGCTGAAACGTGCTGGAATGGAGCTAGAAGATCTTACTCTGATTGAAATGCACGAAGCCTTTGCGGCGCAGACATTAGCGAATATGCAGATGTTTGCTTCGAAAAAATTTGCCGAAGAAAAACTCGGCCGTAACCGTGCCATTGGTGAAATCGACATGAGCAAGTTTAACGTGCTCGGCGGCTCGCTTGCCTACGGCCATCCTTTTGCTGCAACGGGAACCCGTTTGATCACGCAAGTGTGTCGTGAGCTTAAGCGCCGTGGTGGTGGAACTGGCCTAACAACGGCCTGTGCGGCTGGTGGTTTGGGCGTGGCAATGATAGTGGAAGTGGAGTAATCGGCATGGAAAAGACCTTTAATTTAACCCGCCGCGACGACGGCATTGCTATTTTGACTATGGATGTTCCTGGCGAAACCATGAACACCCTAAAAGCGCAGTTTGGCCCTGAAATCAGTGAAATTCTGGCCGAGATCAAAAGTGATTCGAGCATTCGCGGTTTAGTGCTGATCTCAGGCAAAAAAGATTCTTTCGTCGCGGGCGCAGATATTTCTATGCTCGATGCCTGTAAAACGGCGGGCGATGCCAAAGCCTTATCCCAGCAAGGGCATGTGGTTTTTAATGAGCTAGAAGCCTTAACGATTCCTGTGGTTGCCGCAATCCATGGTGCCTGTTTAGGCGGTGGTTTAGAGTTAGCCTTAGCTTGTCATCAAAGGGTATGTAGCGACGATGGCAAGACTATGCTCGGCGTTCCGGAAGTCCAACTTGGCTTATTGCCAGGCGGCGGCGGGACTCAACGTTTGCCACGTTTAGTCGGCATTACGACAGCCTTAGATATGATGCTAACCGGTAAACAAATTCGTCCTAAACAAGCCTTGAAAATGGGCTTAGTGAATGATGTTGTGCCGCAGACGATTCTGTTACAAACCGCAGTTGAGATGGCGCTTGCGGGTAAACGTGCACCGAAACCAGTTAAAAAGTCACTCGTTAATCAAGTGCTTGAAGGCACGAGTTTCGGCCGTAACATTATTTTCGATCAAGCGACTAAGCAGGTCGAAAAGAAAACCCAAGGTAATTATCCTGCGCCTGCCAAGATCATTGACTGTGTGCGTCAAGGGATTGCTAAGGGCATGCAAAAAGGGCTAGAAGTCGAAGCCGGCCATTTTGCCGAATTAGTGGTATCGAAAGAGTCTGAAGCGCTGCGCAGTATTTTCTTCGCAACCACAGAAATGAAGAAAGAAACTGGCGCAGAAGGCGCGAGCCCGCGCAAAGTGAAAAAAGCGGTGATCTTAGGTGGCGGTTTAATGGGGGGCGGTATCGCATCTGTCACAACGACCAAGGCTAAAATCCCTGTTCGTGTCAAAGACATCAGCGAAAAAGGTTTAAGCAATGCATTAGCTTACGCCTACAAGCTGTTGGATAAAGGGGTTAAGCGCCGTCATATGACGCCTGCTGCTCGTGACAACCTAATGGCACTGATGACCACAACGACTGAATATAAAGGCGTTAAAGATGCCGACATCGTTGTGGAAGCGGTATTTGAAGACCTAGCGCTTAAGCACCAAATGGTGAAAGACATTGAGCGTGAGTGTGGTGAACACACTATTTTTGCGTCAAACACCTCATCTTTGCCTATTAGCCAAATCGCCGAGGCGGCGACACGTCCAGAGAACGTGATTGGTCTGCATTATTTCTCGCCAGTAGAGAAAATGCCGCTGGTGGAAGTGATTGCCCATGCTAAAACGTCACCAGAAACCATTGCGACCACGGTCGCATTTGCCCGTAAGCAAGGTAAAACACCGATAGTGGTGCAAGACGGCGCGGGTTTCTACGTGAACCGTATTCTTGCGCTCTACATGAACGAGGCCGCGCAATTATTACTTGAAGGCCAAAGTGTTGAACATCTTGATAAAGCGCTGGTTAAGTTTGGTTTCCCTGTGGGCCCTATTACTTTACTCGACGAAGTGGGTATCGACGTGGGCGCTAAGATTTCACCAATCCTCGAAAAAGAATTGGGTGAACGTTTTAAAGCGCCAGCGGCTTTTGACAAGCTTTTGGGTGACGATCGTAAAGGCCGTAAAAATGGTAAAGGTTTCTATCAATACGGCGCATCGAGTAAGAAAGCTAAAGCTGTCGATGAGAGTGTTTATGGCGTGTTAGGCATTAAGCCTGGCACTAATAAAGACGCAAAAGCGGTTGCCGAGCGTTGTGTCGTACAAATGCTCAACGAAGCGGTGCGTTGTTTAGAAGATGGTATTATCGCATCGCCAAGAGATGGTGATATTGGCGCCATTTTCGGTATTGGCTTCCCGCCATTCCTCGGTGGCCCATTCCATTATATTGACACTTTAGGCGCCGCGAACTTAGTGCGAATTCTTGAAGGTTATCAAAGCCAATTCGGTAACAGATTCGAACCTTGTGAGCGCTTAAAAACCATGGCTCAAGAAAACGCGCACTTTTTCTAAGTTTCAGTGAATCTAAGTCATAGTTAATCTAGGTCTTAGTCAATCAAGGTTGAACAAAAAAGCGGCAGGCTATTGCCGCTTTTTTTATTGCCACAAGGCATGTTTTTGCCTAAAAAATGTTCATAACTTAGATGTGGATCTTGTATAATCCGAGCCCTTGATCGAGAGAGCCGTGCTCTGTTTTCTGTACTGTGAGTGCTCAGTGCTCAGTGCTCAGTGCTAATTGCTCAGTGCTCACTGCTGAGAGCGTAGCGATGAATGAGTGCTGCTCGTTTCTGCACTGTGCGGAGTACATTTATCCTGCTGTTAAAACGGCGTATTTAACATGTGCATCAATCAGCAAAATTAAGCGAGTCGTATCCGCATTTTGATGGGGAATTAGTTTCTCTACATTTATGATTTTTAGTTGTTTTCAAAGAGGTGGTTTGTGGTTTTGCTGGTTATCTTTATCGCATTAATCTCTGCTTGGTACTTCGGCTTAGCTGCATTTACCGCAGGCCTTTGTGTTACGCATTGGGCATTACTGGGTTTTGTGCTCGGGCCTTTGGCTTATCCGCTCTTTACGACACACAGCCATTTAGCTTTGAGGAAAATCCGTTGTAGTGAGGAAGGGATATTAAATAGCTAATCTATCAATATGTAATGCTATGTATTTTCATACTTTTTTACTTATGTAAAACTAAAGGGAGCTAATGCTCCCTTTATTGTTTCTAAGCTGCATTAGCCTAGTTTATTATCACAGAGCATGAGTAAGACTCATGGCTACAGGACTTAAATTAGTTCCACCAACCTTTCGCAGAAATCACTTCAAGGTGGTTTAAGCCTTCTGGCAACTTAACTTTTTTACGCGCTGGCTTGGATAAACCGAGTGCTTTTTTGATTGAATTTAGCATGTTAGCTCCTTAATAAAAAATTTCTATTAAGCAAAAGTTGTTTCGGTAAAACGAACATTTGGTACGGCAGCAACTTCAATATGCTTGAAGCGAACATTTGGAACGGCAGCAACTTCAATATGCTTGAAGCGAACATTTGGCACGGCAGCAACTTCAATATCCTTGAAGCGAACATTTGGAACGGCTGCAACTTCAGTTTGTTTGAAGCGAACGTTTGGTACGGCAGCAACTTCAATATCCTTGAAGCGAACATTTGGAACGGCTGCAACTTCAGATTGTTTGAAGCGAACATTTGGTACGGCAGCAACTTCAATATGCTTGAAGCGAACGTTTGGCACGGCAGTAACTTCAATATGCTTGAAGCGAACATTTGGAACAGCTGCAACTTCAGTTTGTTTGAAGCGAACATTTGGTACGGCTGCAACTTCAATATGCTTGAAGCGAACGTTTGGCACGGCAGTAACTTCAATATGCTTGAAGCGAACATTTGGAACGGCTGCAACTTCAGTTTGTTTGAAGCGAACATTTGGAACGGCAGCAATTTCAGATTGTTTAAAACGTACATTAGGTACTGCTGAGAAGGTATCTATGCTATCTAAGGAAGTAAGATTACTTACAGCAGCAAGCGATGATGTTAATGCTACAACAGTGAATATTCCTTTAATCATTCTAATTATCTCTCAGGGTAGTTGATATTGATTTATTATTGACACTGATAGTGCTATTGCACTTGTTGTGCCAATGTTGTAAATCGAAATCTAATTGAGAGTTAAATGATTAATTAATGTTGCTTTTGGTATTTGGCTTTATCATGTCTTCTTGGAGTAGCAGGGTAAATTCGGTCTCTTTTATAGCTTTACTAAAGATATAGCCTTGGATCTCTTCACAGTTAAGTGCCCGTAAAATGTTCAATTGTGCTGCTTGTTCTACCCCTTCTCCCACAACAGAAAGCCCCATGTTATGGGCGATAGTGATAATAGAATCGACCATTTTGAGATCGCGATCAGACTTATCAATATCGTCAACAAAAGCTTTATCAATTTTTAAAGTATGAATCGGGAAACGTTTTAAGTATGAAAGAGACGAGTAGCCAGTGCCGAAATCATCGAGTGCCAAACTAACGCCCATTTTAGCCAGTTGCTGCATGACAATAATCGCCGTTTCCGGCTGCTTAATGACAGTACCTTCGGTTATTTCTAATTCAAGGTGACAAGCGGGGAGTTTGGTGAGCCTTAAAATTGACTCTATTCGCTGTTGAATATCGGGGAGTGCAAATTGACGTGACGATAAATTGACGGCGACTCTGCCGCTGAATATTCCTTGTTCACGCCATTTCTGCGCTGCGAAACAGGCTTTGCGTAAGACGATTTCACCAATTTCAACAATTAAGCCGTTTTCTTCAGCAAGTGGAATAAAATCATTTGGGGGTATCAAACCATGTACTGGATGATTTAATCTGACTAAAGCCTCCATGCCTGCAATTTTACCGCGCTTAAGATCAACCTTAGGCTGATAATAAACTTCAAATAGATCATCTTTTAAGCCTTCACGGATGAGATTCTCTATTTCTAACTGCCTAATCGCATGTTGATTTAATGACTCTGAATAAAACTGATAGCAATTCCCCCCCGCTGACTTAGCATGGTACATAGCAATGTCAGCTTTCCTCAGTAATGCTTGCTCGCTTTGCTCGTCTTCTGGGAATAGCACTATACCAATACTTAATCCTAGGACTAGTTGTTCATTACTCACTTCAAAAGCGGGTTTTAACCCTTCGATAATACGGTTAGCAATCGCAGCGCTGGCGCTTATATCTGAGCCTTTATCTAATACAATGGCGAATTCATCTCCGCCTAGACGGTAAATACTGGTACTTTTAGGAAGTAAGGACTTAATGCGAGCAGCAACGAGCTTTAATAATGTATCTCCAATCTGGTGACCCAAGGAATCATTTATACGTTTAAAATTATCAAGATCAAGTACCATTAACGCATGGGCTATTTCTCGATTCACGAGGTTACTTAAGGTCACTTGTAAGTTGGAGCGATTTGGGAGTCCGGTTAAGAGATCATTATTGGTTAGTTTTCTAAGTTCTTCTTCTTGCTGCTTACGTCTAGAAATATCTGAAAAAACACCGACATAGTGTGACAATTCGCCTAATTCATCATAGATAGCATCGATAGTGAGCTCCATATGGAAGTGACTTTTATCTCCTCTTGCGGCTTCCACTTCATTTGCCCAGCGGCCTTGTTGCTTCAGCATGGTTCTGATTTGGGTGGAGAAGGTTTCAGGATATAAATCAAATGTGAGTAAGTTACCAATAAAATCAGTTCGGTTACGTAATGAAATCTTACAGCAAGCTTCATTGACTTCGACAAAGCGGTATTCGCTGTCGAGGATAAACATGCCTTCAGAAATATTTTCAATGGCTTTTTCGAAGAGTTTTAGTTGCTCTTCTTTTTGTTTAAATTGACTAATATTTTTAATCGTACCTGTCATACGCAGGGCATTATCTTTGTCATCCCGTTCTACAATTTTGGCGCGGTCTAAGATCCATACCCAATTATCATCTTTACCTTTTACTCGGTATGCGGCTTCAAAATGATCTGTTTCACCATAAAAATGTTTATTGAGCGCTTCTCGAACACGCTCTTGATCCATTGGATGTATATTACTCTCTTCATCTGATTTACCAGAACGGTGTCCATCACGCGGAAACTCAAGTGCACCCCAGATATTGGAACGGAAAATGTTGCCGGTTTCTATATCCCAGTCCCACATTTCATCACCACTTCCCCATAGGGAAAGTTTTAATCTTTCTTCACTGAGCGCTATTTGGCGTTGCACTTCTCTTTTTCGTAACACAGCTTTTATAATAAAAAAAGCCACGAGCAACACAGTTATGAAATAAATTAATTTTGCCCAATAAGATAGCCACCACGGAGGGGATATATAAATATTAAGAGAATTTACTGGACCTTTTACTCCGGTGACAGGGTTCTCACCAAATACATTAAAAATATAATGACCAGGTGAGAGGTTTGTGTAGGTTGCAGAGTTTGTGCCTTTTGCAGTAATCCATGTATCAGATAGACCATTTAGGTTATAAAAATATTCAATATGTTTATGGCTTGACTTAGGAGAGTTGAACTTCAATGTAAATGGATAGTCTGAATATTTTAACTCAATCGCTTTTGATTTTGATATACTTTTTCCTAGTGGCTTATCGCCTATATTAACAGTTTTGTTAAATACTAAAAGCTCACTGATATTAGTGTTTATAACATTGTTTTCAATATATGATATTGCATTAACTTTATTTATTGCACTGACGCCAGATATTCCACCAAAAAAGAAAATGCCATTCCAGAATATTCCACTCTGATTATTGTATTCTTCTTGACTACCATAGTCAGTCGTTAGTGTGAGTAGTTTTCCATTTCTGCTTAAAATCAACTCATTTATAGAAGATGCCATAAAGTCATTGCTATCATCAATTGCGATTGAGTAGATTGGTTTGTTTGAGTTATAAACCATATTAGTTTTTAACGTTTCTTTTTTAGTCGAATAGATTGAAGTTCTTGTTCCAAAAAGATATTCACTTGGTGTCTCAGTTACGCAATAAACAAAGTCATCATCAAAAATTGTTTTTTCGTTGCCGTTAGCATCTATACTTATCAAGCCACCTTGAGTAGCAAGTAGAAGTGTGCCATCAAAGGTCTGTTGGATTTGGAAGATTGGGTGTTTATTTTTTAGTGATAGTTTTCGAATTTTTTTTCTATCTAGTAGATCAATTATGTAGATGTCTGAATTTTTTGTTCCAACAATTAATTCGGTTCTTTTTGGGTTTTTAAATAGAGTGACAATGCTATCGCTTAATATTGTCTTTTTTAAATCCCCATTAAACTCATAAAGACCATTGTTCCCCCCAATAATTAAAGAGTCATTGTTTCTTATGATATACTTAGGCCCTGATATTCCTGTGTTTATTTCATCTTCGAGGATAAAGTTTGAATTATATACTTCCACTTCGCTACTATCATCAGAAGTCACAATGTGTTCATTGTCTAACAAGCTTATTGACCAGATATTTCCGATAGGATTTATTAGGGACTTTACAACATTGCTACTATCTCTGATTAGAATAAATCCCATATTCAATGAAGGTATTATTGTATAGTTATTCGTTCTGTAGGCTTGAACCTGATTCGTAATTTCTTTCTTTTCTAATACATAACCTTCTGATGTTACCTCTGATGATTCAAGGTTTGTTTGTATTACTTGACCATCAATCACGGCAAGAGCTGTATACTCACCAGCAAGAGACTTCGGTATGTCTTCAGATATTTTTCTATAAATACCATCTGATGTTAATATGTAAATTCCACTTCTGCCTTTTACTATGTCTACAGATTGTAGGGATAAAATAGTAGTTGTTGAATCTTCGCGATAATGAATGATCTTACCATCATGATTTCTTATAATATAGCCGTTGTTGGTCTTTATTGCTTTTTTTATGAAGCTAAAGCTTTCATCTTGATATGTTTTTATTATGTCTAAATTATCTTTTCTAACATCAATTATCTTGTTTTTAGTACCTATTGTATAAACTTCACCATTGTCATTTATAGACCATATGGCTTCATTTATTTTTTCCTGTTTTTTGAAGGATTCAAGTTCTGAGTCGTAAAAATTTAAACCATTGTCAGTTCCAACTAACATTGTTTTATTGTCAAATAATAGGCTTTGAATAAATGAACTAGATAGACCTGAGTGATCATGTGCAAAAAAATGTTTAAATTCTTCACCGTCGAATCGATTTAATCCGTTCAAAGTACCAATCCAGATGTAACCATCATCATCTTCAATGACCGATGTGACTGTACTTTGGGATAGGCCTTCTGGAACGCCATAGGACTCAGTTTTTAAAGCTATTGGTAATTGTTGCGCTTCTGCAGTTGATAGGAAAATAGCTAGAAGAAAAATAATTTTAAAGAGTGCTTTAGGCATAGTGTTTATTCTTATTATCCGAGGATGCCATGAAACAATTGTGTTACATCACTTTTCCAGAAAGTGAGGGCTTTGTCAAAGCGGAGGCGGCTAAAAATCCTTTTAACAGCATGTAGATGCAGCAAAATTGTCCGCAGTAGGAGGGGTAGAACATGGACTAGCCATGTTTTACATTAGTATTACGCCCAACCGTGATAGATACAACTATAGTTGGGCCAATTTGTAGCGGTTTTGTTTGTTTGTCCAACATTGTGAACAAATGTGTGTGTAAAAGTGTTTTTGTTTAGAAATTAAACTTCTCTGCCGTTTGCTTAAACGTTTTGAGATCTGTGATCATCTTTTCTGACAGCAACGCCGCTTGGGTTCTGTGCTGTTCACCCGTGCTAAATAAGACTAAGCGGTCACTGTGTTTGGTGCGCATTTTACGCATCATGAATTTGAGTAAATCAGTGCGGGTGAGCTTAGTGATTTCGTCTACAACGAGCTCCCTTTGGTTAAATTGATAATCTCTGTTGCCGACACTGACCCAATATCGTTGGCTGCGAGTTTTGAGGTTCGCATCGTGCTCCATGATTTGACTAATAAGACCGACCTTAGTGCTTTCCCATTCTTCGTTGGTGATTTGCATCACGGCGTAATTAAAGTCGGCAATAAACTCATCTATCGCCTCTAATAAATGCAGTGGTCCAGTCGTAGGTGACTGGATATAAAAAATGAGTCCTGGATGGCGATTGAGCGGCAGATAACCTGTGCCAACCATGTAGCCTAACTGTTTTTCAGTTCGCAGTTCATGGAAGAAGGTGGACGACATAGTATGATTTAGTAAGCTAAACAGTGCCATTTTTTCAGGCGTTGCCACAGCAGATTGGTAATACACAATGATCGCGCTATCTTGATGATCTATTGCAAGTTCTCTAAGTAAGGTGCCTTGACCCGTTAAATTGACTAACTCTCTGGTGGACTCGGCGCTTGGCGTCGAAACCAAGGACAAAATATGCTCTAAGCGTTTACCGAGAGCTTGCGCTTCAGAGACTAACCAATCCCCATAAACTAACCCTTCAAGATAGATTTTCTCGTAAAAGGCGCGTACATGGTTATGCAAATCTTCAAGGCTTATGTCTTCGAGCATTTGAGCCATGCGGGCAGGCTCATAACTGCTTTTTTGTAGCGTGACAGTGAGACTAGTGAATAATTGTGAAATAGGTTTCGCCTGCGCCAGATTTTGCCAACTGCGCAGTAGTTGAGATTTAATTAGGGCAAAGCGCTCTTCGGTAAAATTACGCTCTCTGGCTTTGTGGATTAACAGCGCTAATAACGTTTCTTGATTGCCGGTAAAGCCCGATAAATGCAGGGTAATGCCACCTTGATGCGGATAAATATTGTAGCTTAAGCCTGCAACTTCGGCTTGATAGGTTGGTTCTGTCAGATAATCGAGCAGCATTTCAACATATAGGCGGGTGAGGGCGGCATGCTTTGGGGTTTTACTCGCCTGCTCTGAGTCCAGCGACAAATACATGTGGCCCTTGGGCACATTAAACTCATCGTCTTTCTTGTGCCAAATACGGTATCCCGTCGATTCTGCAACGATCACAGGTACATCGACATCGCTCTTATCTGGTCGAGGAATGGAGTCGGCGACGATAAATGGGTTTGCTGCAGGTAATTGTAATTCTGGGCGAATACTGCTCACTTGCCAACGAGCAAGTGATTGAGGTGCAATAGGGCGCACTTTATAGGGCGTGTGATACCAGTTGGCTTTACGATCCGTTTTAACCGATTGCGCGATAAGCTGCAGACGCATATTGTGAGGCGTCATTAGCCCGAGTAGGGCTATGGTTTCTGGAATATCCAACCCATCCATTCGATAGTCACCAAAGACCAAATCTTCGACTTCATAATGATGCATATTGATACTGAGGTGGCTGGCCAAATCGAGTGATTTAACTTGCTCTTGGTAACGAAACGCCATTTTGAGTAGGTTTGCGCGCTCTAAATAACGCCATTCATCTAAGCCTTGGGTTTTGATGAGCTCAATATACTCAAAACAGCAGCTGATAATCTCATCAAGATTCGCTAGTCCCTTATCGGTTAACTGTAAACCGATACTGTAATCTTTGAAGTTATAACCATTTACGCCGCCGCCCGCAGACAAGTTATTCACCAGTCCCTGCTCTTTAAGATAGGACAACAGGCTGCCATGGCTCTCATTGCCTAAAATATGGCTGATATAAGTCAACGGTTTACGTTTGTAGTAGTGGTCAATGCCTGGGAAATTAAAGCTGATGCTTAAGCGTTTTTGCTCCTTAAGCGGCACGATATCGATTTGGGTTAACAGCTCATTTTCCGAAAACAGCGGCACTTGAGGATAGTTTTTCACTAAGTTCAAGTTTCGGATCCCGCTAAAATAATGGCTGGCGAACTCTTCTAATTCGTCGAGGGAAAGCGGCGCGACTAAGCACAGGGTCATTAAGTTGGCGCTGTAGTGGCATTGATAGAAATCGAGTAATTCGCTACGTACCTGTGCTTGCTCTCCGCCTAAGGTCACTAAGTTACCGACTGAAAATTTTGAGAAAGGATGCAGTGGATTAACTGTCTCTTTGAGCACTTGATAGGTACGGCGGATATCGTCTTTCAGTTTTAAACTAAATTCAGATTCAATGGCTTGGCGCTCCCTATCGACTAACTCTAAGTCAAACTTAGGCGCGATAAAAAATTGACTAAACCTGTCTAAAGAATCGGCAAACACGTCCGAATTGATCGTAAAAAAGAAGTTAGTGTGTTCAGTGCCCGTCCAAGCGTTATTGCTGCCGCCATGTTGGTTAATAAAAGCGTGATACTCGCCAGAATCGGGGAATTTCTCGGTACCAAGGAAGAGCATATGCTCTAAAAAATGTGCCATTCCAGGTCTATCCACGGGATCATCGAAATGACCCACACCGACAGCCATAGATGCAGCCGCTTGACTCGCATCTTGATCTTCAACCAATAACACTCTTAGTGCGTTATCTAATACAAGATAACGGTACTGGCGGTGATCGTTTGGACTTTTATAAATGGACTGAGAGGCTTGCAATGAGACACTCCGATAACGATAGCTTGTTATATATTGATAGTCTTAATGGTTTTTAGCAAATATCTCTTGTGTTTATCGACTAAAGATTAAGTCTTACATGGTTTGTTGAAATGAATTTTAGGGCTACAATTGGGATAAAACAAAAACAAGTTTGAGTCGCGAGAGAAGTATGCAGCTATTTTTGATGAGACATGGTGACGCCGGATTTAATGCTCAGTCTGATAGAGACAGAACACTGACCGATGTTGGAAGGCACCATACTGTGTTGATGAGTAACTGGTTGGCTCGCAGTGTGACTGATTTCGATCTCGTTTTGGTGAGTCCTTACTTACGTGCGCAGCAAACGTGGCAGGAGCTGAGTCAGCATTTTCCTGAGCCGCGTAAGTGGTTAGTCGCTGATGATCTCGTTCCTTCAGGCGATCCCGCCAATGTAGCCGCGTTAGTTGTAGCCTATGCTGAGTTATACAAGGCGGATAAAGTGCTAGTGATTGCTCACATGCCGTTATTGGGCTATTTGGTCAGTGAGTTAGTGGCAGGTGTTGAACCGCCGTTATTTGCCACCTCGGGCATTACGCTCATTGATAAACATGCCGAGCAAGCTTCAATCGTATGGCAGCATGCGCCACACAGCATTAGCTAGCTTAGATTTATATCCCATTTACAGAACAAACGGCCCACATTATGTGGGCCGTTTGTTTTGCTAAATCTCTAAATTGCCAAATCTGAAACGTTAATCTCTGAAGCCGATAGCGAGTTAACGTCTATGCGGCTGCTCTCCAATATCAATCAGCACTAATAATGCCGCATCGCCACCCCATTCTTTAGGCGCTTGATGGAAAGCCTTCACCATAGGATGCTGCACTAACCACATGGGAACTTGTTGTTTCAATATGCCACTGCCGTAGCCGTGCATAATGCAGCAGCACAGGCTTTGTTGTTTGACGCAGGCTTGGATCAGTGCCGCTAACTCAAGTTTGGCTTCCGATTGGCGATAGCCGTGTAAATCCAGCAGTAAATCTGGCTGGTAATCTCCACGTCGCAGGCGTTTGAGTTCTATGCTATCAACCCCTTCCGCCAACCAACGCATCGGCCCTTGTACTGGCAGTAGCGGCTGATAAGTATCTGAGAAATAACTGTTAGCATGCAGTTGCTGCTCTTTCAGTTCTATTTCCTGTTTGGTTTTTAAGGGCGTGCGAAAGTGTCGCTTATTTTGCGTGATGGGTTTAATACCATCGATAAGCGCTGAGAACATCGCCAAGCCTTCTTTGTCGTCGTCTTTATTCATGGCGGGTATTCTATTGAATCCTATGGTTTCTGAATAGAGTTCAGTTACAATGTTCGCGAACAAACTAGCGGGAGCACGTTTTGGATAAGATCTTTGTAGATGAAGCTGTGACAGAATTACGCACTATTGGCGATATGTTACGTTGGGCCGTGAGCCGTTTTAACGATGCCAATGTGTATTATGGTCATGGTACTGATAATGCGTGGGATGAAGCCATCGCCTTAGTTTTCCATGCTTTACACTTACCCGAAGAAATCGGCCAGCAAGTGATTTTAAGCAACTTGACCAGCAGTGAAAAGCATAAAATTGTCGAGTTGATTATTCGCCGTGTCAGAGAGCGCCTACCTGTGCCTTACCTGACCAACAAAGCACGTTTTGCTGGATTGGAATTTTACGTCGATGAGCGCGTGTTAGTGCCACGTTCACCGATTGCTGAAATGATCGCCAATCGTTTTAGCCCATGGTTATATAACAAGCCAGTCACACGTATTTTAGATTTATGTACTGGCAGCGCTTGTATCGCGATTGCCTGTGCCTTTGAGTTTGAAGACGCCGAAGTTGACGCGCTGGATATCAGCGAAGATGCCTTAGATGTGGCGCAAATCAATATCGAAACCTTAGGCGTGATGGACCGAGTATTCCCGATGCAATCGGATTTGTTCTCGGCCATCCCAGAAGGTCCACAGTATGATTTGATTGTCTCAAACCCACCTTATGTTGATGCCGAAGACATTGGCGACATGCCAGATGAATATCATCATGAGCCAGCCATTGGTTTAGCCTCAGGTCGCGACGGCTTAGATTTAACCAAACGCATACTGGCCAATGCCGCGCAATACCTCACACCAACGGGTTTACTCGTAGTCGAAGTGGGCAATTCTATGGTGCATTTGATTGAGCAATTCCCAGAAGTGCCATTCACTTGGATTAACTTTGAAAATGGCGGCGATGGCGTGTTTGTATTGACCCGCGATCAACTGGTCGAAAATCAGTCAGTGTTCGGCATTTATCGCGACGCAGAATAACCTAAGATAGCAAATTAGGTTGAGACTTTTCCCGCTGCCAGTTAGGCTTGCAGCGGGAAAATAAATTGTCCAGTGGTCGCTGGACACGGAGCGATGAACAAATAACCTAAGGTGTACAAAGCGGATGTCTGGAAACAGTATTGGTCAAAATTTTGTAGTGACGACGTTTGGTGAGAGTCACGGTGTTGCACTGGGTTGCATTATTGATGGTTGCCCACCAGGGCTTGAATTAACCGAAGCCGATATGCAGCATGATCTTGACCGCCGTCGCCCAGGGACATCCCGATATACCACGGCCCGCCGTGAGCCTGACGAAGTGCGGATTTTATCCGGCGTTTTCGAGGGTAAAACCACGGGTACTTCAATTGGACTCTTGATCGAAAATACCGATCAACGCAGTCAAGATTACTCTAATATCAAAGATTTATTCCGTCCGGGGCACGCCGATTATACCTACCAGCAAAAGTACGGTATGCGTGACTATCGTGGTGGTGGCCGCTCGTCTGCCCGTGAAACCGCGATGCGCGTTGCGGCAGGTGCGGTGGCTAAAAAGTATTTGAAGCAAGTTCATGGTATCGAGATCTATGGGTTTATGTCCCAGCTGGGTCCTATTTGTGCGCAGACTATTGATCTTGACCAAATTGAGCAAAATGCCTTTTTCTTCCCCGATGCCAGCAAGCTTGAAGCGCTTGATGAATACATGCGTGAGCTGAAAAAATCCGGTGACTCCATTGGCGCGAAAATCTCCGTTATTGCCACTGGTGTGCCAGTGGGTTTAGGTGAGCCAGTATTTGATCGATTGGATGCTGATATTGCCCACGCGCTGATGGGCATCAATGCTGTCAAAGGTGTTGAGATTGGTGATGGTTTTGGCGTCGTGACTCAAAAGGGCTCCGAAGGGCGTGACTTAATGTCGCCGCAAGGCTTTGAATCTAATCATGCGGGCGGTGTACTCGGTGGGATTTCGTCGGGTCAGCCGATCATTGCCCATATTGCCTTAAAACCCACATCAAGCATCAGTGTGCCGGGCCAAAGTATGACGGCGCAGGGTGAAATGGCCGAAGTTGTCACTAAAGGTCGTCACGATCCCTGTGTTGGGATCCGCGCAGTACCGATTGCCGAAGCTATGCTTGCCATTGTGTTGATGGATCACTTGCTAAGACACAGAGCGCAAAATCAGGATGTACGCAGTCACACGCCCGTTCTCGGAATGAGATAGGGGTATGCGATAGGAGCATGAGACCGGGGTATGCGATAGGCGCATGAGGTAGATGGTGTGCGATAACAATCCAACAAGTGACATGAGATAAAGGGAATGCGTTAATGTCAACTTCTTCCAGCACAAGCCGGCAATTACGCTGGCTTTGTGCCTGCTATTTTTTCTTCTTTTCTATTCTTGGTACTATGGTCCCTTATCTTGGGGTCTTCTTCGAAAATCGCGGTTTTAATCCTCAAGAAATTGGCTTTTTACTCGCCATCCTGATGGCGACGCGTATCGTTGCCCCGAATGTGTGGGCCAAAGTGGCTGACCGAACCGGGATGCGTGCCGAGCTGATAAAAATGGGGGCGGGAGCCGCCGCGCTGGCGTATTTGAGTTTCTTCTACCATGGCGGTTTTGTGTATATGGCGCTGAGTCTGGCCCTCTATACCTTCTTTTGGAACGCGATCCTTGCCCAGCTTGAAGTGATCACCTTAGAAACCTTAGGCGAGAATGCCAGCCGCTACGGTCAAATTCGCAGTTGGGGCAGTGTCGGTTATATTTGTCTTGTTGTCGGTGCGGGCTTTGCCATTGGTCAGTGGGGCACTGAAGTGCTGCCTTATATTGGTTTCTCATTATTTATTGGTATGTTAGCCAGTGCGTTGCCATTACCAGCAAATCGCTTAGTGCGTGACACCAGTCAAGTGCGGCCGCCATTACAATGGAATCGGGCAATTATTTGGTTCTTACTCTCGGCGATGTTGCTGCAAATGAGCGCAGGGCCTTTCTACGGCTTCTTCGTCTTATATTTAAAACAAGCGGGTTACTCAGAATCTTCAGCGGGGATATTTGTGGCCCTTGGCGCCATGGCCGAAATCGTAATGTTTATGTTCGCGCCGCGTTTACTGGGTCGCTATGGCGTTAACACTCTATTGATAGTCAGTATCGGCATGACTTGCTTGCGTTGGTTGTTGGTCGCCTTTGGGGTTGATAGCGTGTTGTGGCTAGGTTTTAGTCAATTATTACATGCCTTTACCTTTGGCTTAACCCACGCGGCATCGATTCAATTTGTGCACAGGCATTTCGATGCGAGTCACAGAAGCCAAGGTCAAGCCCTATACGCCAGCTTAAGTTTTGGGGTTGGCGGCGCGCTCGGTACTTGGATTTGCGGCTATATTTGGGGCGATGGTAGCGGGGCGGTTTGGTCTTGGGTATTTGCGGCAGGATGCGCTTTTGCCGCTATGCTGGCGGTATTCTTTATTCCTAGGGATAAACCTGGCGTTGCCTCCCATACGGCCTAGCAATGTCAATCTAGCAATATCAATCACGATTAAAAGCATCTATTAAGATACTAAAATATAAAGATAAAAATACCAAGATTGCGTTAAGTGAGGTAAAAGGTGATTCGGTTTCGTTTAGGGTTAGTGATCAATCCATTGGCTGGCTTAGGTGGCAGTGTTGGCCTTAAGGGCAGCGATGGCGTTGCCGAAGAGGCGCTTGCCTTAGGCGCCGAACCCAAAGCCGCTTTGCGTATGATGCAGGCACTTGAGGTTATCCGTGATTATGCCGATGACATCGAGGTTATTACCGCATCGGGCATCATGGGTGAAGATGCGGCTAAGTCACTGGGTTTTACCACGCGAGTGGTGTATCAAACCCCGGATAAAACACAGGCACTGGATACGCAGGCCGTTGTGCGTGCGCTGCTGGATGAACCTCTGGATTTACTGCTTTTTGCCGGTGGTGATGGCACGGCCCGCGACGTTTATTCCGTGTTTGAACAAGCCACTATCGATGACAAATTACCCGTGCTTGGCGTGCCCGCTGGCGTGAAAATTCATTCCGGCGTTTACGGTATTACGCCCCATGCCTCTGGCATGGTGGTCAAGATGTTACTCGATGGCGAACTCGTTAGTTTGATGTCCGCCGATGTGATGGATATCGACGAAGTGGCCTTTCGCCAAGGCACAGTGCGTGCAAAACGATTTGGCGAGCTTTTAGTGCCCGCCGAGCCGCGTTATGTGCAAGCCGTGAAGATGGGCGGCAAGGAAGTCGATGAACTCGTGCTGGCCGATATCGCCGCCGATGTGATCAATCAAATGGAAGATGAACTGTACATCATGGGCTCTGGCAGTACGGTTGCCTTTGTGATGGAAGAGTTAGGTCTGGACAATACCCTGTTAGGTGTTGATCTCATTCAAGATAAAAACCTTGTCGGCAGTGACTTAACCGCGAATGAATTGCTTGAACTGACCCAAGATAAGCCAACTAAGTTGGTGATCACTCTGATTGGCGGTCAAGGCCATATCTTAGGACGCGGCAATCAACAGTTGTCGCCCGAGCTCATTCGGCGCATCGGAAAAGACAATATTATTATCCTCGCCACAAAAACTAAGCTAAAAGCACTTGATGGACGACCACTAATTGTGGATAGTGGCGACCCTAAATTAGATAGCGAGCTTGTCGGCTATTATAAAGTGACGACGGGCTACCATGATTACGTCATGTATCAGGTGGCCAATCCAGATTTATTGGTCGCAGCAGATGTGTCGGCCAATCCAGTATTAATGGAGAGTTAGACCCATGTTAGAGCATTACGAAGACGCATTAGAACAGTGGATCGCCAGTGTAGTCAGCCATGGTGATGACGATGCTTTGTTTGCCTGTGGCTACTTACAGGGCCATGTGGCCGTAGTGTTATCCCAATTGGAAGCACAGGGTGAAACGGATCTTGATGCGTTAATGCTAAAAATGACCGACTGTTTAGCGCTTGCGCGCCAAGAATTAAATGATGCCGATTATGCCTTGGTTGAACAGGCATGGGCACAGCTGCATGCAAGGATTGTAGGCGAATTTGATGTTGCCTAGCGTTATGCCTATGACTGATAACGAGCAAGTGACTAATACTGCACTGACTAGTACCGAAGTAACGAGTACAGAAATGCCAAGTGCTGAATTAGCCAGTGAGCAAACGCTCGATGCCAGCGCAGTATTTATCGGTTTAGTGAATCCTAAAACGCCCGTTAATGTCGGCGGTATAATGCGCGCATCGGGTTGTTATGGTGTCAATGGCGTATTTTATACCGGCAGGCGCTACGAGTTAGCCGCGCGTTCGGGTGCAGTGCAATACCATGTCGATACTAAGGATGCTGGAGAGCGCATTCCGCTCACGGGTGTGACTTCATTACTCGCCTCTATTCCGGCGGACACTAAGCTTATCTGCGTGGATTTGGTAGTTGGCGCGACGCCGCTGCCGGATTTTGTCCATCCCGCGAAAGCCTTTTATGTGTTTGGTCCTGAAGATGGCACCATTGGCCAAGAGATTATCGATAAAGCCGATGCCGTAGTGTATGTGCCTACGGTCGGTTGTATGAATCTTGCTGCGTCGGTCAATGTGTTGTTATACGACAGATTGGCGAAATCTCACCGTGAGGCTGCAAGCCTGACATCGAGCCTAGTACCCAGTCTTAGCGGTGATGCGCTGATCCGCCAGAGTCGCGATAACAACAATCGTACTCGGGTAAAAGTGCCCAGAGCGCCGCGAAAACCTCGACATGTTGAAGCTAGCAGTCTTGAGTCTAGCAGAGTGGAGCCTAGCAGCAGTGATAGCTCTATCGTCATCACAGCCGCTTAAGTGGTTTAAAAATAACATTTTAAAAAGGGATTAAGCCTTGGCTTAATCCCTTTTTTATAGTGCTCAAAAACGTTATTTTTCTAGCGATTGATTGCCTAGAGCGCTTTACCCTTGAGCAATTTTCGCAGCCACATGCGATTGGGGTTGAGTTTACACAGGGTTTCTTTATCGAGCGGTATTGGCTCGCCGCAAAGCTGCGCCGCGAGACATTCGGCGGCCAGTGGCCCAGAACTGAGTCCCCGTGAGCCTAATCCACCAAGAATATACAGTCCTTGATGCACCGGCGCTGGCGTGGTTTGCCAGTAGTGGCGACTCTCTTTAGTGAGTTGATGTTGCTCATAATCCTCAAGGATTTTCGACACATCGGGCGTGCAGCCCATCATAGGGAAATGATCCCGCGTCACCATACGTACGCCGATGCGGGCATTGTTGCCACTCATGTCGATATCTTCAAGCCAGCTTCGGTTCGGATAACTCTCGTGCATTTTCATGAGGTTTTCTTGTTGTTCCTGCAGGCAAAAATCTAAATGCTTAGGTTCTTTAACGTAGCTCGCGCCAAGGCAGTGGAGTCCTTGGTGACTTGGCGTTAAATAACCGTTGGCGCACAGCACAGTTGCGAGCTGACTCAATTGAAATTGAGCGGGCACATGGCTGACTTGGCCGCGAAAGGGGCTAATTTGTAATTTGTTGCTGGCATCAAATTGTGTCAATTCTGCGCCATTGGCGAGTACAAGTTGCGCGAAGGGCCCGAAACGTTCCTTTTCAGTTAACAAAACCCAGCCATCGCTTTGGCGTTCAATGGCAAGGATGTCGGTATTGAGCGAGACGCTAACATCGGCCAGTTGCATCGCTTTTTGTATCGCAGCTTCGGCATATTCAAATGGGCAAACCCAGCCACCTAAGGGATAAAAAAAGCCTGGCTTATCGAGATTGATCTTGGCAATGGCATTGGCTTGCTCAGCATCGACGGCGTAGGCGATTTCACTTGGCCAAGGTTGGCCTTGAATGATTTTATCGAGTCGTAATTGGCTGCGTTCATCGTGGGCGGTTTGCAATACGCCGCAAAAATCATGGGAAATCGGCGTTTGATTTGGGGCGGGGACAGATGTCAGCGCCTGTACTCGACGTCGGCTAAATAAAAATGCCTGTTGGAAAAAGCGGCTTAATTCGTCATTTTCTGGGGTCAGCAGCGGATAAATAGCTCCTTGGCGATTGCCCGATGCGCCTTGGCCTAGCTCAGCATCTTTACAAAATATCTGTGCACCTTGGCCGCGCTCAGCCAAAGAAAGCGCCAAATGCGCCGAGGCTAAGCCGCCGCCTATAATGGCAATCGAGCTTTGCGTCGGCGAGGATAAGATTGCAGCCATAGTATTAAAAGCATAGGCTTTAGCATCTTGCTGACGTAAGACTTGGCGCTCGTGTAGCAGTACGGCGTCAGGCTGGTGGTTAATCAATGTGACTGGCTGATGGATACCCAGAGCTTTGGTAGCAAGTTCATTGATATCGCTCACAGTAAAGCCACAGGCTTGGAAACGGTTGACTGTTGTTTCACTTAATCCGCTTGATTCGCTTAATCCAATCGTGGCAATGGTCGCGCTATCGTCACTGAGTTTTGCCATCTGCCAGTGGCTTTGATGATGTAGCGCCTGTAGCAGATGGGGCAATATCAACCAGTGTTGAACCGGATGCATTGGCGAATGGCTGAGTGAACTGAGCTGGGTTTGAATATCACCAAAGTGCAGGTCGATAGTGGTACGACCGTCATCAAAAATTAATCTCTGGCAACCTATAATAGCCGTCGGCTCAGCATCGAGTAAGGTTTGAGCAAGTTGGCTGAGCTCAGATTTACACTCCAACGCTGACGCTTGCTTTGATTCAAGATGTGGCTCGAATGGGGTATCTTTCACAAGAGTGAGTGATTGATCCCAAAGTGATTTAAGTTCGTACGCATTAATCGGATTGGGTTCGAACACCTTAAGGAGTAAACGTTGGCTAGGATTCGCCTGAGTGCGCCACCAAGATAAGAGTTCAAGCCCGTTACCTAAACCAATTTGGCCTAATACTAAGAGTTTTTGCTGTGAATGAGCCTCAAATACCCGCTGCTGATAAATGCTCAACTTGCTGAGATAGTGTGCATCAGTGTCAGCGGTTGCGGGATAAAGGTTGATTAATTGCTGGTAATCACGCTTAATTTGGCAAGGTTTATTGGGCTCTGCAGTCAAAGAAATTTACTCTCGGTCTCATAATTGGCATTATTTTACTCGCCTTTATGGAAAGCTGACCACTTAATTGAGTCAAAACAGATACTATTGGCTCAGCGAAAAGTAGGTACTGACATGTACACAATGGATAGCAATAAAATGAAAAGAGTCGTGATCACCGGAATGGGTGTTGTTTCAAGTATCGGTAATAACAAGCAAGAAGTGACCGAGTCACTGAAAGCGGGCCGCAGTGGTATTACGCATTCAGCTCAGTTTGAAGAGATGCAGTTACGTAGCCACGTATGGGGTGACATCAAGTTAAACCCAGCTGAGCATATCGATCGTAAAGCGCTACGCTTCATGGGCGATGCCGCTGCCTATGCTTACATTGCGATGCAAGAAGCCGTTAGCGATGCCAATTTAACTGAAGAGCAGTATTCAGATCCGCGCGTCGGTTTGATTGTCGGTACAGGCGGCGCATCATCGTCTAACCAAGTGCAATCTGCCGATACACTGCGTGAAAAAGGCGTCAAACGTGTTGGTCCGTATATTGTGCCTCGCATCATGTCGAGCACGGCCAGTGCTTGTTTGGCTACGCCATTTAAAATTAAAGGCATGAATTATTCTATCAGTTCAGCCTGTGCAACCAGCGCTCACTGTATTGGTCACGCCGTTGAACTTATCCAAATGGGTAAGCAAGACATGGTGTTTGCCGGTGGTGCTGAAGAAGTGGATTGGACACTGACCATGGGCTTCGACGCTATGGGTGCACTGTCAACTAAGTATAATGCCACACCCGAAAAAGCCTCCCGTACCTATGATGCAGACCGTGATGGTTTTGTGATCTCTGGCGGCGGCGGTATTTTAGTGGTTGAAGAGTTAGAGCATGCTCTAGCTCGCGGCGCAAAAATTTACGCTGAAGTGATTGGTTATGGCGCGTCTTCAGACGGTTATGACATGGTAGCGCCATCTGGCGAAGGCGCTGTGCGTTGTATGCAAATGGCGATGATGGATGTCGATACCCCAATCGATTACATCAACACTCATGGCACTTCAACGCCAGTGGGCGACGTGCGTGAATTAGAAGCGCTACGTGAAGTCTTCAAAGACAAGTGCCCACCGATTGCATCGACTAAGTCTATGACAGGTCATGCATTAGGCGCTGCAGGCGTACATGAAGCGATTTACAGCTTAATCATGATGGAAAACAGCTTTATTGCCCCAAGCATCAATATCGAAAATCTGGACGACGCGGCGAAAGACATGCCTATCGTTCGTGAATATCGCGATGCTGAGCTGAATACAGTCATGAGTAACAGCTTTGGTTTTGGCGGTACAAACGCCACGCTAGTGATGCGTAAATTCAAATAAGTTTGTTTATCAAACGCGATAGAAGGGAAGCTTAGGCTTCCCTTTTTTATGGGCGATTTTTGTAAACCTGTTGCATTGACAAGGATTTATCCCATTAGTCTTGTTAGAATACGGAACATCTTGATGCCTTCCATTCCCACTTTTATCCGATCAGGTGCCCATGAAGATTTTAGTCGATGAAAATATGCCCTATGTTGAACCGCTATTTGGCGATCTCGGAGACATTATTCCTGTTAATGGCCGTACGTTAACCGCAGCGCAAGTGCGCGAGGCCGATGTGCTATTAGTGCGCTCGGTCACCAAAGTGAATGCCGAGTTGCTCTCAGGCAATAACAAGCTGAAATTTGTCGGCAGTGCCACCATAGGCACAGATCATGTGGATTTAACCTATCTTGCTGAGCGAAATATTCCCTTTTCTAATGCGCCAGGTTGCAATGCGACTGCGGTTGGGGAGTTTGCTTTTATCGCTATGCTGGAGCTAGCGCAGCGCTTCAATTCGCCGCTTAAGGGAAAAGTCGTCGGCATAGTGGGCGCGGGTAACACTGGCACAGCAACGGCAAAGTGTTTGCAAGCCTACGGTATTAAGGTGCTGCTTAACGATCCCATCAAAGCTGCAGAGGGCGATCCGCGCAGTTTTGTGAGCTTAGATACCATCATGGCGCAGGCCGATATCATCAGTTTGCATGTGCCCATCACGCGCACGGGTGAGCATAAAACCAAGCATTTGTTCGATGAGGCGCGCTTAAAGGCACTCAAACCCAATACATGGTTAGTGAATTGCTGCCGCGGTGATGTGATAGATAATCAGGCGCTGATTAAGGTGAAGCGTCAGCGTGACGATCTTAAATTAGTGCTCGACGTGTGGGAAGGCGAGCCTACACCGATGCCTGAACTGGTGCCACTGGCTGAATTTGCCACCCCGCATATTGCAGGTTACAGCTTAGAAGGTAAGGCGCGCGGCACTTTTATGCTTTACCAAAACCTGTGTCAGTTGCTGAATGTAGCAGCCGATAAAAGCCTGCTGGATCTCTTGCCAAGCTTTAACATTAAGGCGGTCGAACTTGCGGCAGCGCCGAATGAAAAAGCCTTATTACAGCTTGCGCGCTTTGTCTATGATTTGCGCGACGATGACAAGATGTTCAGAAATACATTCTTAAATGAGAATGGCTTCGACACTATGAGAAAAAATCACCAACATAGACGCGAATTTAGTGCATTGGCGCTGGCTTATGACGGTCAATCTGAGGTAGATTGGTTGTCCAATTTAGGTTTTTCAGGAGTCGGTCAGTAGCTATGTCACAGGAATTTAATGTTGTCGTTTTAGGTGCATCGGGCGCAGTGGGTCAAACAATGATAGAGATCCTCGAAGAGCGTAATTTCCCGGTTGCCAATTTGTACCCTTTAGCCAGTAGCCGTAGCGCCGGTGAAACGGTCAGCTTTCATGGCAAACAAATTACCATTCTCGACGTAGAAACCTTCGATTGGACCCAAGCTCAAATTGGTTTCTTCTCCGCAGGTGGTGATGTTTCCGCCAAATGGGCCCCGATTGCCGCTGAAGCAGGTTGTGTTGTGATTGATAACACCTCGCACTTTAGATACGACATCGATATTCCCTTGGTCGTACCCGAAGTGAATCCGCATGCTATTGCTGATTTCCGCAATCGCAATATCATTGCTAACCCAAATTGCTCAACGATTCAAATGCTGGTGGCGCTTAAGCCTATTTATGATGCCTATGGCATCAGCCGCATTAACGTGGCAACGTACCAGTCAGTTTCGGGTACAGGTAAAAAAGCCATTGAAGAGTTAGCGCATCAGTGCACTAAATTACTGCAAGGTTTACCTGCTGACGCTGAAGTTTATCCAAAGCAAATTGCTTTTAACGTATTGCCGCAAATCGATAAGTTTATGGATAACGGCTATACCAAAGAAGAAATGAAAATGGTCTGGGAAACCCAGAAAATTTTCGGTGACGATGAGATTTTAGTGAATGCGACCGCGGTGCGTGTACCTGTGTTTTATGGTCACTCTGAAGCCATTAATATCGAAACCCGTCAGCCTGTCGATGCAGAAGACGTTAAAGCTTTACTGCGTAATGCCGAAGGAGTGGTATTGTTTGAGTCAGATGATGACTATCCAACGGCTGTAACCGATGGTGCTGGTACCGATCCGGTTTATGTTGGCCGCATTCGTAAGGATATCTCTCATTCTCATGGGATTAACCTGTGGGTGGTGTCAGACAATATTCGTAAGGGCGCAGCCTTGAACAGTGTGCAAATTGCCGAGATCTTAGTGAGAGATTATTACTAAGCACGAGATTGCATTTTATGCCCATTGAAAAAGCCTGCTGTCAGCAGGCTTTTTTTGTTTTACAATTGTGAACAGTAGCAGGGCAGGGATTTCTGGTTTATAGTAATCTCAATAAATACAATTGCCTAAAGCCTGTTATCAGCGAGATAACTTTATAGCGCTTCAAAGGGAAGGATTGATGAAATTTCGCACTTCGTATCTTGTGGGCCTAATGGCCACTGTTTTAGCTGTTTCTTCTACCGCTTATTTTATTGATCCCGCCGTTGCAGCAGATACGCCAAGATTAAAACCCTTAAAAATCATGGGTCCAGACGGACAGATCCGTCAAGTTAATCATCAATATGGCCCAACGACATCCAGAGACACGTTTTGGAGCATAGCGCAAAAAGTCCGTCCCGATGCCAGCGTCAGCGTCTATCAAGTGATGGCCGCGCTATACGATGCTAACCCCCATGCGTTTAACTCCGCCAGCTACAACAGTTTAGAACGTGGCATGATCCTGCTGATCCCGTCTAAAGAAGTTATGCTGTCGATTCCTAATAGCATGGCGATTGCAAGAGCAGAACAAAGCGACAGACAATCCCGTGCGCCAGCAAAAGCGGTGCAGAAACCTGCTGCGAAAGTCACTACGCAAGCACCTGTGACGGCTCCCGCCGTGATTGCTGAAACTAAAATCACTGAAACCAAAGTGACACCGCCTAAAGCGCCAGTGGTAGAAACGCCGACGCCAGACAAGCCTAAGATGCTGAGTTCTGATGTAACGTCGCGTTTAGAAGCGGCCGAAAGTAAAAATCTGTCATTAACCGATGAATTAGCTCGCACCCAAGATCAACTCACAGTCCGCACTTCAGATGTTGAAGCGCTAAAAGTGAAAGTTGAAGAATTGAATCAACGCATTGCCGTGCTAGAGGAAACTCTGCAAGCCAGCAAATTGCAAAACCAAGCTTTAAAAGCCGAAGTCGAAGCTGCCCAAACGCCAGAGATGGCAACAGATACTCCTGAAGCAGATGCTGAGGTCGCCGCTGAACCCGATGATTTATGGCGTAATATCCTTAACAGTCCTGTGTTAATGATTGCTGCCGCTGTGATCCCTGCCTTGTTCTTGTTACTGGCAGTGTTCTGGTTCCTACGCCGTAAGCGTAATAAAGAACGTCGGGAAATGCAGGCGCAAGAAGCGGTGATGGCCGCCGGTGCTGCTGGCGTTACTGGTGCAGCCATAATGGACATGGATGATGACGATTTAGATGATATGGCGGTGCATTTAGATACCGACCATGCGGACTCTATCGATAGCCTGTTGGATATGGGCAGCGTCGATTTACAACCAGAGCAAGATTTAACTGACTCAAACGATCAGATGGATATGGCGTCTGAAATGTTTGTCGATCCGGGGCTCTCAGCTGAACCTGAGGTTGAAGACGAAGGGCAATCTCTTGATGATCTGTGGGCAGAAGCCATGGGCGATCAGGAAGAGGATATTGTTGAGGAAAAACCTAAATCTGGCAATATTCTTGAGGAAGCCGATCTTGATGCACTCTTAGCGGGCCTAGGCTCTGATGACAGTACTTCTGAAGACAGCGCGGAGGCTGAAGAGGATTTAAGCGAATTAGAGCGAAACTTTGCGAGCGATTTAGCTCAAGAGGGTGACAGTAATGATATTACTTCTGAGCTGAATGATGTTGAAGCCGCAGACACTAAACCTGCCGATGAAGCCATCGCGGATGACGATGATCTTGATGCATTACTTGCCGAGTTTAGTGTTCCTGCAGAAGATACTGAGATTGCACAAGCACCAGACGCTGTTGCGTCTGATGATGAAGATCTCAGTGCTGCCATCGCCGCAGAACTCAATAATGAGTTAGATGATGAACTGGGCAGCGAAGAGGTTGATGATATCGATGCGCTGTTAGCGGATTTTGATAAACCCGCAGAGCCCGAAGTCGAGCCTGATCTTGGCGCTGAAATAGCTGCCGAGTTAGATGCAGAGCTTGATGAGCTTGGCGTAGAAGATACCGACGACATCGATGCCTTGTTAGCAGATTTTGATAAACCAGCAGAACCTGAAGTTGAGCCTGATCTTGGCGCTGAAATTGCCGCCGAGTTAGACGCAGAGCTTGATGAGCTTGGCGTAGAAGACACTGACGATATCGATGCGCTGTTAGCGGATTTTGATAAACCAGCAGAGCCCGAAGTCGAGCCTGATCTGGGCGCTGAAATTGCCGCTGAGTTAGATGCAGAGCTGAATGAACTTGGCGTCGAAGAAACTGACGATATCGATGCGCTGTTAGCCGATTTCGATAAACCAGCAGAACCCGAAGTCGAACCTGATCTTGGCGCTGAAATCGCCGCCGAGTTAGACGATGAATTGGATGAATTAGACGTAGATGAATCAGATGATATCGATTCACTGCTGGCAAGTTTTGATGCTGAGCCTGAAGTCAAAGTCGATGTAGAAGACAATGCCGAAGACGATGCACAAAACGATACTGAAGATGATGCGATCAGTGCAGAAATTGCCGCAGAGCTAGAAGCTTCGTTACCGGAAGATATAAAGGGCGAAGCGTCAGGCGATGAAGATTTAGATGCGCTGTTAGCTGAATTTGATGTGCCAGAACAACTTGATGCCGATGAAGATGAATTCGACTTCGATATGGAAACGGCGCAGCTTGATGCGGACGATAACGCCTCAGATGAAGACAATTTACTCAAAGGTATTGGTGCGTCTCACTCGATTGACGGCACTGATGATACTTTCTCGTTAGTTGAAGAGTTGGGTGAAGATGATGATTCTGATGCCCTGACTACGGCTGCAGCCACTTTAGCTGCCGCTACCGCCGCAGCGAGTGTTAAGGAAAAAGAGTCTTCTTTCTTTAATGATTTAAAAGCCAATAAGAGCAAAGATCCCCACGTGCTCGATTGGGACTCAGAGCTTGATTTTGCGCCTAAGGCCAAACCTGCTGCGACGCCAGCTGATGCCGCCGCTGAAACGGATGTCGATGATGTCGAGCCTAACGCTGATGCTTCGCTAGCTGATACGCCGACTCCGGATGATGCGACTCAAGAGAAGCCGATTAAGGCGACGCGTAACGATGTTGATTTTAGTGAAGATTTTAAACTCGATACCCAAGAGGATGCTGACGATTCTGAGCAAGGCCTCGATTTAAGCGATGATAATGTACTCGCTGCTTTCACGGCCAATACCGATTTTGATGACGATGAAGATGTACTGACGTCGGAAGACAGCTTCTCACTCGTCGATGATCTCACTGTCGATGAAGCGTTAGCTGCACTCGATGCTCAAGAGTCGCGTAAAGCACAGAAGAAGTTTGTTCCTGAGCATGATTTAACGAATTTCCAAAATGAAAACGGCTTTATCGACATCGATAAGTTGTTGAATGATGCCGATGAAGACGGCACTGATACCGATTTGTATTCGGAAGTCGACGTGGAAATGAGTGATGTCGGAGCCTTAATCGGCGATGCCGCTATGATTGATGTCGATGATGAAGAAAACTCAGTCAACGCTAAGTTGGATTTAGCCCGCGCTTATATCGAAATTGACGACAGCGACAGCGCCAAAGCCCTGCTCAAAGAAGTGCAAATTGATGGTAATGAGCGCCAGCAAGATGAAGCCGGACGTTTACTCAAAGAGATTGGTTAATCTCGATTGAGAGAGTTTCAACCTAACGGCGCCTTAAGCGCCGTTTTTTTTATGGGCTGCTGTGATAAAATGCGCCGCTAAATCAATTGTGAGGAAAAGTGGATGCGGATTGCATTAGGTATTGAATATGACGGCAATGGTTATTTTGGCTGGCAACGTCAGGCCGAAGTCGATTCAGTACAAGCGCAATTAGAACGGGCGTTATCGATAGTGGCCAACGAGCCTATCGGCGTCTTCTGCGCTGGCCGTACCGATGCGGGCGTGCATGCCACGGGCCAAGTGGTTCATTTTGAAACCCATGCCATTCGTAATGAAGGCGCATGGACCTTAGGGGTAAATGCTAATTTGCCTGACAATATTGCCGTGCGTTGGGTTAAAGAAGTCGATGACAGTTTTCACGCACGCTTTTCAGCAACCGCCAGACGCTACCGTTACGTGATTTATAATCATAATTTCCGTCCAGGCATTTTGCGCCACGGTGTCAGCCATTATCACGGCGACATTGATGCCGATAGAATGCACCAAGCGGCGCAGGCACTCTTAGGCGAGCAGGATTTTACCAGCTTTCGCGCAGTCCAGTGCCAGTCAAAAACGCCGTTTCGTAATGTACATTGCGTTAATGTCACGCGCCAAGGCATGTATGTGATTGTTGATATCGCCGCCAACGCCTTTTTACATCACATGGTGCGCAATATCGTCGGTTCATTATTAGAAATCGGTTTAGGCAATCAGCCGCTGACGTGGATGGGTGATTTGCTCGCGTTAAAAGACAGAAACCAAGCCGCAGCGACGGCTAAACCTCATGGGCTTTATTTAGTTGATGTGACTTATCCAGAACAATATCAATTGCCTAAACTCGCCCTTGGGCCATTATTCATGTTGGATTAAAAAAGTTGTTGGATTAGCAAGAGCGGTTGGATGAGCAGAATTGTTGGATTAAAAAAGCTGCTGAATCAAACACGAGCCTAGCTTAATTTATCTCGCGTGAACTTCGCTTTATCATTGAGTTTAGTATGGCGCGGCAGTCTGCCTAAGACTGTCCGCAAAACGCCAATAGTGTAGTTAAACGATTAAATGGCATCGAATACGAGGATGTACGGACATGCTAACAGCGCCAGCGTCAAATGCAGCATTGGAACAGTGGTTGGATTATTTGTTATCCATACATCCAACCGAAATCGATATGGGATTAACCCGTGTTTCTAAGGTCGCGCAAACCCTTGGCCTATTAGATTTAGGCCAAAGCAAGATAGTCACAGTGGCAGGGACGAATGGTAAAGGCACGACTTGCGCCATGCTGGAAAATATTCTGTGCTTATCGGGTTTGACTGTGGGCGTATACAGCTCGCCGCACATGCTGAAATACAACGAGCGAGTGCGTATTAATGGCTGCGACGCCAGTGATAGCGCCTTTGTCGCCGCCTTTGAACAAATTGAAGCGGCGCGCGTTGAGATTTCCCTGACCTTTTTTGAATACGCCACGCTTGCGGGCCTGATACTGTTTAAAGCCGCCAAGCTGGATGTAGTCATCTTAGAAGTCGGTTTAGGTGGACGGTTAGATGCCACCAATATTATCGATGCCGATATCAGCGTGGTGACCTCGGTCGATTTAGATCATGAAAGTTATCTGGGGAATACCCGCGAACTCGTCGGCCGAGAAAAGGCGGGTATTTTCCGTCACGGTAAAGCTGCGATTGTCGGCGAGCCCAACTTGCCGCATACCGTCAATGATGTTGCCAATGAGGTTGGCGCAATCTTGTATCGCGTCGGCAACGAATTCAGTTATCAAGTCCATAGCAATCTGTGGGACTTTCAAGGCCAAGTGCTCAAACTACATGATTTAGCGTTACCGACCTTGCCGCTACCTAATGCGGCCACGGTATTGGCCGTAATTGAACAGGGTTGGCCGAATATCGCGCCCGCTATTATTGCCCAGGGTATTAGCACGGCTCGGTTAACCGGTCGATTAGAGCGGGTGAGTGAGCAGCCGTTAGTGCTACTCGATGTGGCGCATAATCCCCATGCGGCGCGTTTTTTGGTGCAGCAATTAGCGCCAATGGTTGTAGGTAAGCGGGTGTTTGCCCTTTGTGGCATGTTGAAGGATAAAGATATTGCGGGCGTGTTGCCTGTGATCCATCCTCTGGTCGACACTTGGTATTTAGTGAGCCTTCATGGTGAGCGTGGCGCGAGTTCTGCCATGCTGCGCAAAACCTTAGCACCCGAGGCCAGCGTATTTGAGTTTGAGGGCATAGCTGAGGCATGGTCGGCATTAAAAGCGCAAATTAACCCAGATGATGTGGTAATTGTGTTTGGCTCCTTTTACACTGTGGCAGGTTTTAAGTCTCAATTTATGCAGGAAGTCCGTTTTGTCTAGCCAGTTTCATAATCGTTTAGTCGGCACTGTGGTGCTGGTTGCGCTTGGAGTGATTTTTTTGCCGGATATTTTGGATGGCAAAAAAGATCGCCAAGAAGAGCAGTTTTCCGAAATTCCTTTGCGTCCGACTGTGATTGAGCAGCAAAAAGCCGACGATGATATGTTTGAAGTCTTGTCGGCCGAAGATGCTGCTGCGCTGAGTGGGGCAGATGTCGCCTTAGCTGAGGCAGGCAATAATGCCGACAGTGACAAGTCAGCTGCCATCGCTAAGCAAGACGTTAAGGCGGATGTTAAACCCGAGGTGAAAAAGCCAGAGGTTAAGCAAGCAGAAGTTAAAAAGCCGGAAGCGAAACCAGAGCCTAAAAAAGAGCCACCTAAGGCGACGGTAAAAACGGAGCCCGCTAAAAAAGCTGAGACTAAAGCGCCAACCGTCGCTAAGACTGAAAAGCCCAAAGCAGAAACGCCTAAAGCCAGTGCTGCCAGCCGTGACAGCTTAAAAAGTGGCTTTACCTTGCAGCTTGGCAGTTTTAACAATGCAACCAATGTTAAAGCCTTAATTGCACAGCTACGTAAGAGTGGTTTTAAAGCGTACACTATTCCTGAAAACCCTAAAGATGGCGTATTAACTAAAGTGTTTGTCGGACCCGATGTGTCTGAGGCAAAGCTGAAGAAAGTACAAGTTGAGGTGGAAAACCTTACACGTCTCAAGGGCTGGATTGTTCCTTTTAATCCCTTAGAATCTTAATGGTGATACAAGACTCGAGACTGAAAATGATTTATTTACCTCACTAGGGGTGAGAATCGTTTCAGTCTCTGGTAGAATCGCGCCGTCTTAAAGCCCATGTCGGAAAGCCATCTCAATGGTTTGGATTGATTACGCTATCATATTCGTCATCGGATTATCGACTCTCATCAGTCTGATCCGTGGATTTGCCAAAGAAGCCATGTCCTTAGTGGTATGGTTTGCGGCTTTCTTTGTTGCCAGCCAATTTTACAAAGATCTTGCCGTTCACTTAACACAAATGAACGATGAGATGCTGCGTAATGGTGTTTCTATTGCCATCCTCTTTATTACCACTTTGGTACTCGGTGCCTTAGTTAACTATATTCTCGGACAACTTGTTGTCAAAACCGGATTATCTGGCACTGATAGGCTCTTGGGCCTATGCTTTGGTGCTATTCGAGGCGCGCTTATTGTGAGCGCCTTGTTGTTTTTCATGGATGCTTTTACAGGCTCTCCCAACTCCCAATGGTGGAAAGATTCTGTGCTAGTACCCGAATTTGGCGTTGTTATTCAATGGTTTTTTGACTATTTGGAAAATACCTCCAGCTTTGTACCCAAACTATAAGAAAGAAAATAAAATAATCCTAAGTGATAGAACATCTTACAATGAGGAAGCTTACCCATGTGTGGTATCGTCGGAATAGTTGGCCAATCATCGGTTAATCAGACCATTTATGATGCACTGACAGTGTTGCAGCACAGAGGTCAGGATGCGGCAGGTATTGTGACCATTGATCGTGGTGCTTTCAGACTACGTAAAGCCAATGGTTTGGTTAAAGACGTTTTTGAAGTCAAACATATGCAACGCCTACAAGGTAATGCTGGTATTGGCCATGTGCGTTATCCAACTGCGGGCAGTTCAAGCGCATCTGAAGCGCAGCCTTTCTATGTTAACTCGCCATTTGGGATCTCATTAGCCCATAACGGTAACTTAACCAACACAGTCGAATTAGCCGAAGGGCTGATCAAAAAACGTCGCCACGTGAACACCACTTCGGATTCTGAAGTCTTGTTAAACCTGTTGGCCGACGAACTGCAAAAAACCACGAGTTTGACCCTGACGTCGGAAGAAGTGTTCGATGCGGTCGCTAACGTACACCAACAAGCTCGTGGCGCCTACGCGGTTGTTGCCATGATTATTGGTCAAGGCTTAGTCGCGTTCCGTGACCCATTTGGTATTCGTCCTTTGGTATTAGGTAAGCACGAAACTGCCACTGGCACTGAGTACATGGTGGCTTCTGAAAGTGTGGCACTCGATGCAGTTGGCTTTGAAGTGATGCGTGATGTAGCACCGGGTGAAGCGATTTATGTGTCAATTGACGGTCAGCTGTATACCCGTCAATGTGCAGCCGAGCCTAGCTATGCACCTTGTATCTTCGAATTCGTCTATTTTGCCCGTCCAGATTCGACGATCGACAAAGTGTCTGTATATGCAAGTCGCGTCAACATGGGCGCTAAGCTTGGCGAGAAGATTAAGAAGGAATGGTACGATCACGATATCGACGTGGTTATTCCTATTCCTGAAACCTCTTGCGATATCGCGCTGGAAATTGCCCGTTGCATGGACTTACCGTACCGCCAAGGTTTTGTGAAAAACCGTTATATTGGCCGTACCTTCATCATGCCGGGTCAACAGGAGCGCAAGAAGTCAGTGCGTCGTAAATTGAATGCGATTAACACTGAATTCAAAGGCAAAAATGTCTTGCTGGTGGACGACTCTATCGTTCGCGGTACCACGTCTGAGCAAATCATCGAAATGGCCCGTGAAGCGGGGGCCAAGAAAGTGTATTTTGCCTCTGCCGCGCCGGAAATTCGTTTCCCGAACGTGTATGGTATCGACATGCCAACGTCAAATGAGCTTATCGCCCACGGTCGTGATGCCGATGAAATCGCCAAGTTAATTGGTGCCGATGGCATTATTTTCCAAGACTTACCTGATTTAATCGAAGCGGTAAGAATGGAAAATCCAGCGATTAAACGTTTCGAAACTTCTGTTTTTGATGGTCATTACATCACTAGCGATGTGGATCAAGCGTATTTAGATCACTTGACGCAATTGCGTAATGACGATGCTAAAGCCGACCGTAACAAAGATATCGGTACTAATTTAGAGCTGCATAACGTCTGTCATCCATAAGGTGAAACGTTAGGCGGATAAAAAGCCAGTGATAACGTCACTGGCTTTTTTATGGTTTTTTTATGGATCTTTTATAAATTGTTAACCGTCATTAGGGAAAGGTATCGCGATTGGGCGAGGGAACACGCCAGTGGATATTTGTTCACGACATCTGCGTACTCAATCCATTGTTGGAGATGCGAGGCTACTGATCTTTTCAGCCATAGGTTAGTTGGCTTATCCCCAGATCCACAGTAGCATCCACACCCCGAATAAACTGCTTAAGCTATAGCGGGTGACTTGATGTTTAAGCACAAGCGATACACTCACCGCAATCGGCATCATTAACAGGAATCCCCAAGCTAAAGGCATGGCGATGATTTTCATTTGTCCCAGCCAAGTGCTGGTGAGCATACTTATCGCGAGTAACATCAGGCTATGAAATAACAGTAACTGATTGAATCTTAATATCAATGCTGGACTGATTGTCATCGTCTGCCGCGCATTTATTGCAAATTGTCTCATAGCCACTCCTTTAAAATTCAGTGTATCTTAGTAGTTGTTGAGAACTATTCGCAATTGAATTTACACTTGAGCTTTGGTATTTAAGCTCGGTTTGTCACAGAAATTTGCACTCAGCTGGCGTTTGGGCTAAATTATACTGTAATTATATCCAGTGCTTGGTGTTTATATGATTCTCTATATCGCAGAAAAACCTAGCCTAGGGCGGGCCATTGCCGATGTATTGCCTAAACCCCATAAAAAAGGCGATGGATTTATCGAAGCCGCCAATGGCGATTGTGTGTCTTGGTGTGTTGGTCACTTGCTCGAGCAAGCAGAACCTGATGCCTATAATCCCGAATTTAAGTCTTGGAAATTCGAGCACTTGCCAATAGTGCCGGACAAGTGGCAACTAAAACCTAAGGCCGCAACCCGCAGCCAACTTACAGTGCTTAAACGATTAGTCAAACAAGCCAACACCTTGGTTAATGCGGGCGATCCCGACCGTGAAGGGCAGTTACTCGTGGATGAAGTGATTGCCTATCTTGGCGTGACGGGGGACAAGCTACATCAAACCCAGCGTTTACTGATCAGTGACTTAAACCCACAAGCTGTAAAACGGGCTCTAACGCAGCTACGCAGTAATCGCGAGTTTATTCCTTTATCCACATCGGCCTTAGCCCGCAGTCGAGCCGATTGGCTCTATGGCATGAATATGACGCGTGCGTACACCATCCAAGGTAAAAAGGTCGGTTATCAAGGCGTGTTATCCGTCGGCCGAGTACAAACGCCATTGCTTGGGCTAGTGGTGCGCCGTGATGAAGAGATTGCTCACTTTCAATCTAAACCTTTTTATGAAGTACTAGCGCATTTGGCGACCGAGAAGCAAGAAACCTTCAGCGCCAAGTGGCAACCTAGCGAAGCTTGTCAGCCCTATATGGATGAAGAAGGACGAGTGTTAGCTAGAGGGTTAGCGCAAAATGTGGTGAGTCGCATCAGTGATAAATCCGCCTTAGTCACTCAATTAGTGGCTAAGGACAAGAAACAGAATCCACCATTGCCCTACAGCTTATCCGCGTTGCAAATTGATGCGGCGAAACGGTTTGGTATGAGTGCTAAGGATGTGCTCGATACCTGCCAAAGTTTGTATGAACGTCATAAACTCATTACTTACCCACGCTCCGACAGTCGTTATTTACCCGTTGAGCAACATAATCTTGCGCCTTCGGTACTTAAGGCGATAAGTGACGGTGCTACTGAGTTATTGCAAGGTGCTGATGTACCCGATCCCCGTCTTAAATCTAAAGCATGGGATGATAAAAAAGTGGACGCCCATCACGCAATCGTCCCCACTGAGAAGACGGCTAACTTATCTAGCTTGAGTCAGCGTGAGAGGCAGTTATATCTTCATGTTGCTCGCCAGTACTTAGCACAGTTTTATCCGGCTTATTGTTACAGTGAAACCACAGTGCAAGTGACAATCGAGGGTGGCTTATTTAATACCAAGGCGCGTCAGGATAAATCCCTCGGCTGGAAGCAACTCTTTGCCCGCCAAGAGCCAAATGGCAGTAAGGCGAGTGGCAACAAGTCGACGGAAGAAAGCACAGGTAAGGACGATGAGGAGAATGACGATTTTATCGGCCAATTACCGCCTTTGAAATTGGGACAGGCTTTGCATTGTACTCGAGGCGAATTGTTGGAGAAAAATACTCAACCACCAAAGGCCTTTACCGATGCCACTTTACTCGGTGCTATGACGGGTATTAGCCGTTATGTGACCGATCCTGAGATCCGTAAAATTCTTAAAGAAACCGACGGATTAGGTACAGAGGCTACCCGTGCAGGTATTATCGAATTGCTGTTCAAACGCGGTTTTTTACAACGCTTAGGTAAATCTATTGTCTCGACAGACGTGGGGAAAGGATTGATTAACAGCTTGCCCGCGAGTGCGACTACGCCGGATATGACAGCGCTTTGGGAAGCGAGCCTGAACGGCATTTGCCATAAAGAAACCTCTTATCAAGCCTTTATGCAGCCACTGCTCGGCACCTTATCCACGCTTATCCAGAATGCAGGCGCACAACTGCCAACCGCGCTTAATGGTTTACAAGGCCAAGGTTATCGTAAAACGGCAAGTAATAAATCCGGTTATCGTAAGTCGTATTCTAAAAAATCAAGTTCAGCGAAAGGTATAGGTACAACAAAAAACGATGGTTCCAACAAATATGCTTCCCAAAAGACCAGTTCCAAAAGTTCGGTAACTCGATCAACTAGTCGTTCAGCTTATAATTGCCGCAAATCTACAACAGCAGTGTAATGACACACTTGTTGCATATATGTCGTTATTGTCTTTTGATGTAATAACGACATTTAATTTATCTAACGGTATTTAACAACCGATAATCACGATATTTCGAGATTGCCTGATCCGTATCTAAAAAACACCTTGATTTTCAGCTTTTCCTCCCGGTGGCATATAACCTGCTTACTATTGATTGGGGAAAATAATATATCAAATAAATCATGTGATTATATATGGTTTCGCTGAATTTAAAGGTAGATGAAATGAAAAAGACATTGCTCGCTTTGATGATCCCAAGCTTATTGTTAATGGGACCTGCTCAAGCCGTTGAGTTGTATAATGACCAAACTAACAGCGTTAACATGATAGGTTGGTTAGGGTTTGCTGCGTTAAATGATGGTCATGAAACTTCTGTTATAGATAATTTTTCTCGTGTTGGTTTTCGTTTCGACCGTCAAGAGAAAAATGGCTGGAGCTCCTTTGCCCATACGGAATGGGGTATCAATATGGTGACCAGTGATGACGGCCTTATATACACGCAAGGCCAAGGTGGTGGTCAGTTATCGGCATCCAAAAATTCAGATTTTTTATTTAATCGATTGGGTTATGTTGGGATGTCCCATGAGAAATGGGGAAAGATCAGTTTTGGTAAGCAATGGGGGGCTTACTATGATGTTGCTTACACAACCGATGTGCTCAATGCTTTTACAGGTTGGTCTGTGGGGGCTTATACCTTCGGTGACGGTGGTTTAACTGGGGCAGGACGTGCCGATGCTGCGCTGCAATATCGAAATACTTTTGGTAATCTACATGTCGCAGTGCAGTATGCCTCTAAACAAAATAGCGATGTTGCCTTGTATGATGGCAGTGGTGCTCCCTTGAAAGATGGTTCCGAATTGAGTTTCGAACCTAGCTACGGTGCAAGTGTAACTTACAACTTTACTGATAAATTTAAAGTGCTAGCGGGATTTAATCGTGGTGATTTTACCGGAAATCTTGCAGGCCAAGAGGTTGATAACACTAACCAAATTATTGGGATTGGCGCCCAATACGGCAGTTTCTATCAATATGCTCCAGGTCGTGATGCTGACGGTTTATACGTAGGTTTTAACGCCCATAAGAGTGAGCAAAACGAATTAGTGGGTGGAGATTTATATGATTCAACTGGAGCAGAGTTTATTGTTGCTTATCAGTATGATAATGGTTTCGTTCCAACTGTATTACTGACATATCAAGATCTTGATACCGATGTAGATACTGCGATCCAAGGAAAATGGACACGCCAATTTGCAGTGTTAGGTCTGCATTATCGCTATAGCCGCGACACAATTATGTACGTTGAGGCCAAAATAGATTTCAGCAGTATGGATGATAAAGCCTATGAAGATCTACAAGATAACAACTATGCGGTGGGAATCCGTTATTTCTTCTAGATCCTATGGTTATCATTAATTTTTCAAAGGTCACTTATGTGACCTTTGTTATTCGTGTACCGCGTTAACCGACGTCTTCTTTTTGTTATAGAGTCATCGTTGCCGATGAAAGATTACACAATCCCCAGTTTCTTCATTTTGCTACGCAGCGTATTAGCATTGATGTCCAATAACTCAGCCGCACCTCCTGGACCATAGAGTTTTCCACCTGTAATCCGCAGTGCATGACTAATATATTTTCTGGTCATAACATCAAGGGGCACAAGTTTATCGCTCGCATAGTTTGGATCTATGATAACGGTTTGATTTGCTTGGGTCGTAATTTCCTCACCCTGATGTGGAGCAAGGAAGCCAAAATCTAACGGTCCTGAAGGTTGTTGTATTATCGCCCGTTCGAGCACGTTAATGAGTTCTCGGACATTTCCTGGCCAAGCGTATTGATTCAGAATATTCAATTGTTCCGGTGTCACTCTTGGTAATTGAGGCAGGTTGAACTTTGAACTTAGTTGCTCAATAAAGTGCTGTACTAGTAAAGGAATATCTGTACGTCTTTGCCTTAATGACGGAATTTCAATAGGGAATATAGCTAAGCGGTACCAAAGATCCTCCCGAAACACTTCTCTGTGTATCATAGCTTGTAAATTTCTATGGGTGGCAGCCACTATACGAATATCAAGCTGTACAGCATCATGCCCACCTACACGGGTAATACTGCTATTTTGAAGTACACGGAGTAATCGAACCTGTGCGGATAGTGGTAGCTCACCAATTTCATCGAGGAAGATAGTGCCGCCATTGGCTTGTTCGAAGTAGCCAATTTTACGGGACTCAGCCCCAGTAAATGCCCCTTTTTCATAACCAAAGAGTTCGGAGTCAATCAAAGTATCTGGAATGGCGCCGCAGTTGACCTTGATAAAGGGCTTATCTGAACGTTCAGAAAGTTCGTGAATAGCATTGGCTATCACTTCTTTTCCACACCCCGTTTCACCCAGCATTAGGACGGTCGTATTAATCTTGGCAATAGATTGCACTTGCTGCATGACGTGTTTCAAGCCTGAATTGGCTCCCACTACGCCATTCTGGACATCCAGTGTTCTGCGAAGACTCACATTCTGCTTTGAGAGTGCTTCATTTTCTTTAAGTAAATTACGTCCGCGTAGATTGAGTGCAGTGATCAAGGCTAATGCATGCATATGCGGAGCAATTAAATCGGCATGACGAGGGCGAAAAACGCCTGTCGTTTTGGCATAAAATCCGACTATCCCAAGGTGGGTATTTTCGATAGACATTCTCAAAATGATCAGCGAACGAATACCACTGATCACCTTAGGTGCAACTAAAGCAGTGATTGGGTCGTGCTCAATATCATTAACAATTCTCACGCGCGGGCGTTGAGGATCATCTAAGCACTGAGCCAGTTCTTCAGGGATAGATATTTGCCTATCTAAGGTACAGGATTGATTAGCATTGACATGAGCAATAAATTGTATGTCATTAAATTGTTTGCGAAAAATATTAATATATAGCCCATCAATAGGCAGTTCATCCCGAATAAACTCGAAGTAACTTTGCAGGGACTTTTCGAGTTGTAGGCTACTGCATAATCTCAGTGTCGATTCGTGATAAAAGTGTTTTTCCATTGATATTTCATGTTAATCATTAAGTATCGTGATTGTAGATCTTTATATTTCGTGATTCCGTGCCTCCAATCAAAGTTCCCCACTTAATTACCTCTTTTTAGGTGCTTGGCACAGCGCATGCACTTCCATGCTGACAAGTTCCAGCAATTATTGAAGGAAGTAAGCATGAGTAAAACTCAAGATATTGATACGGGCCGTCGGCAGTTGCTAAAAGGTGGGGCTGTGATGGCTGCGGGCTTTGGGGCTGCAATAGCCTTACCTGCAACAGCAAGTTGCGATGCAGCTCCTGAAGCATTCGACGAGATTGTAGATGTGCTGGTCGTCGGCAGCGGCTTTGCTGGGATGTCAGCAGCATTACAAGCTAGAGAGGCTGGTGTGAGCGTTATGGTTGTGGACAAGATGCCTGTCTTTGGCGGTAACTCAACAATCAATGGCGGTGCCATGGCTGTGGCGAGCTCTGAGTTGCAAAAACAGGCTGGAATTAATGATTCTGTCGATGAAATGGTCGCCGATATGATGCGAGCAGGTCGGGGCATGAATGATGTTGAGATGTTAAAACTGGTGTGTAATGGCACGGCTGAATCCTGTCAGTGGTTGATTGAACATGGGGTTAAGTGGAAACCTTTCGTGCAGCATTTTGGTGGTCACTCAATACAACGAGTCTTGCAAACAGTTGAAAGTTCAGGGGCAGGTATCATCAGACCGCTGATTAACGCCGCGAGAGATAAAGGCGTGGTGATGAGAAATCAGACCAAGCTCGAAAGCTTTGTGAAAGATCTCGATGGTCGCGTGATTGGGATTGAAGTTCGTGAAGGTTTTTATTTTCCTAATGAGCGAACCGGTAAAATACGTCGCATAGGCGCGCGTTGTGGTGTTGTCATGGCAACGGGAGGCTTTGGTCGCGATATTGAATATCGCATGATGCAGTTACCTGAGTTAAATAATGACTTAGATTCAACCAATCATGCAGGCGCAACGTCAGAAGCGCTAAAGCAAATGATGCTCCTGGGCGCTAACCCTATTCATTTAGACCAAATTCAACTCGGCCCATGGGCATCTCCCGATGAAAAAGGCTTTGGCACCGCATCCCAGTTCAACACGATTGCGACCTATCCCCACGGTATTGTGGTGGATGTGCGTACTGGTGAACGTTTCTTCAATGAACTTGCAGATCGTAAAGCTAGAGCTGACGCCATCATGACTCGCCGTGATGAACATGGTCAGCCTGTTTATCCTATTGGTTTCACTAATGCAGAAGGGGCTAGTAAGGCGCAAACCTTAGATTGGGGACTGAAATATAAGGTGATTAGTAAAGCAGACACCTTAGAGGAACTTGCGACTATCTATGGAATGCCAGTGAACGCACTAAAGGCGCAAGTCGCCCGTTGGAATGAGGCGGTAAAAAGTGGCTCAGACAAAGAGTTCGCGCGTCCAATGCAAGAGGCCATAGTGCTCGATAAAGGACCTTGGTATGCCGTCCGTATGTGGCCAAAAGTTCACTATTGCATGGGCGGCGTTAAAGTGAATACCCGATCAGAAGTACTGCATTTAGTCACCAACCAAGCCATTCCAGGGCTGTATGCGGCAGGCGAAGCTACGGGTGGGATCCATGGTGCTAGCCGTTTAGGTGCTTGTGCTGTTGCTGAGGGGGTTGTCACAGGGCGTAACGCAGGCCGAAATTGTGCAGCGGCAAAAGCGATAGTGCTTAAGCAAGAATAATTAAATTTTATTATAAATAACAATATATTGGAGAATGATAATGAATAAATCTGTTTTGATGGCATCGTTTACTTTGAGCCTTCTCTCAGGGAGTGCTTTAGCGATGGAGCAAGTCGTCCTTGATGGCAAACATCTAACGCAAGAACAAGCATGGGCGATTGCCGATGGCGCTAAAGTTAAAATAGCATCCCAAGCTAAAACTCAACTTGTTAAGGCTAATGGCTTATTGATGGAAGCTGCTCGTTTAGGTAAGCCAGTTTATGGTCTAACAGTGGGCGTTGGTTTGAACAAAGACCACAAGTTATTTGATGCCAATGGCAAGCTGAGTGATGCAGTACTAGAGGCATCTCGAAACTTTAACTACAGTACCTTTCGTGCCCATAGTGCAGGAGTCGGTGACGCAGCACCTATCCGTTTAACACGATTAGCCTTAGCGGTGCGCTTAAATACTATGCTCGCAGGGCAAACTGGGGTTCAACCTCTTGTTGCTGAACTTTATGAGGCTTATCTCAATAAGGGATTAACGCCTGTCATTCCTGTAAATGGCACTGTAGGTGAAGCGGATATTTTGCTCTCATCCCATGTCGGGTTGGCTATGGTTGGTGAGTGGGAAGTATTCTATAAGGGACAACGTGTTAGCAGTAAGGATGCTATGGCGGATGCCGGAATTACACCACTTGTGCCTATGGGTAAAGATGCGCTATCTATTCTGTCTAACAACGCTTTTGCCGTAGCTTATGCAATGCAAGGGCAGCAAGCGGCAAAACAGCTATTATCCGTATCCCCGACATTGTTTGGATTAAGCCTTGAAGGATTAAACGGTAATGTTGCTCCATTTTTACCACAAACCAATGATATTCGTCCTTTCCCTTATATCAAAGCCACTACTAGTGACATTCTAAAACAGTTAGATGGTAGCTATTTATGGCAGCTTAATGATGAACGTCCGCTGCAGGACCCTCTAAGTTATAGAACGACAGCTTATACTTTAGCGAGCGCTGAGCATGCTTTGGCTGAGCTGAATGATGTGATCAATATTCAAATAAATCATTCGGATGATAATCCTGCCGTTATTGTTGGTGCATCCAATGAATATGCGAAATTTCCACAGGTTGCTAAGTACATGGTCGAAGGTCAAGGTGGCGTGTTCCCAACCACTAACTTTGAACCTCTACCTGTCGCACTAGCAGTACAAAATTTGAGTGTGGCACTAACACATGTATCCCATAACAGTGTCATGCGCACTGTCCATTTATCCGATGATCACTTTACTAAACTGCCACGCTTTTTGAGTGCTCCAGGAAATAATGGGCATGCTTTTGGCGCGATTCAAAAAGCATTTGTAGATATGCAGGTTCGTAATAAACAGTTGGCGACCCCAGTGTCATTTGATGGGATTTCCATTGCGGGGGGCATTGAAGATACTTTCACTAACCTTAAGTTTGCCGCTGACAATTTGATTCAGATTGTCGATAACACCCGTGTGATTTACGGTTTAGAGCTGCTGCATTCAAGTCAAGCGATTGATCTACGCAAGTTGTCCAATCCAGATCTTCATTTAGGTAAAGCTACCGAAGCCATGTACAAGGCATATCGTGAAAAAGTGCCATTTGTAGTAAAAGATCGTCCATTCACGCCTGATATCCAAGCCTCAACTGAATTTATCGCTAATTATTAATATGTTATGCGGGGCAGTTTGCCCCGCCATAGGAAGAGTCTGATGTTAAAACCCTTATATATACTTTTACTTGGCTGCATGCTCATACTGCCAATAACAGCTAATTCTATGAATATTAAGGATTATCATAAGGATGTGATGACCGGCACTAATGGTAAGGTTGACTGTACTGCCTGTCATGGTGATTTAAAGCGTAAGAGCATACCTGATGCAGCAGTCTGCGCTAACTGTCATGGCTCTCCTCAGGATGTGGCTAAGCTGACTAAGCGACCTGAAGGCGCCGGACATTCGGTCGAGCCCAATCCGCATGATAGTTTACATTATGGTACTGATTTACCATGTACTTACTGTCATCAGGAGCATAAAGAAAGTAAAGTTTATTGCAATCAATGCCATGAATTTACTTACCCGAAGATGAAGCGATAGTTCTAAGACTGTTACACGTTACTTCCCTGTCTATTTGACTATTTTGGTCAATGCACTCGCCTAAGCTGAGTGCATTTTTTTGCAAAAAAAAAAGAGTAAACCAACACGGTTTACTCTTACGGAAATAGGTCGTTGAAACTTGCCAAAATCACTCAATAGATGAGGAGCGGGCTTATAATGTCAGCGTTAACTTAATTAGCCCTTAAAATTAACTTTTATCTTAAGGTGTCGCCTCGGTTTAAGCTGATGAGCTTATCCAGTATGTGCTCACCATCCATGCGAATGCCGTTGTGTTCATATTCTGATGTTAGCCAATACTTTAGCCTGCCGACCTGTTGCGCGGTTTCAAGGCTGTATTGCATCTCGACAAACATATCTTCACTGTAAATAGCTGCGGCAACGGGGACGCGGTTTTGCGCCAGTTGTTCAAGATTATACAGTGCAGGCCAATCTGATTTATGGGCAAGGATTTCTGCCGCGGCTTTAAGCGGTACTAAGTGACTGAATTGGTCAAACATCCAAGGGTAAATCATCTCGCCGGTGAATAAAAACGGCTTACCTTGCTGATAGTTAAAGGCGGGGAATTGTTGCCTCACTCTGTGTGCCGCCCATTGTGAAGCCGAGTGTTGGCAGTAGATCGCCTCATGCAGCAGGGCAAAAATCGGGTTAGTGTTGTAATCGAGCATTTGACCGAAATGATTTAAAAATAACGGGTTCACGACTGTCCCAGAAGCTGTGTTGATTAAGGTCTGCTCAAGTAAATAATAAACCGATTCAGGACCTTGCTCCATTCCGATATTAATACCCAGCAGCTGCAACATTTCAACAGTGAGGCGTTCTCCCGTTGCTAAATACACTTCGTTTTCAAGCAAGTGTTTTGCTAAGCGAGTGACTAAATGTTGGGCATCGTGGAAGCGTTGGAAAAATTGTTTATTCTTCGCCAGTACGCGTTGATAAGTCGCAAGATAGACATCATCGGCGCTGCGGGTTAATGACGGTATGCCACCTGTAATATAGGCTTCGCTGACACCTTGAGGGGCGGCGCTTAAATAATGTAATACGCAAAATCCCCCGAAACTTTGGCCAAGAATCGCCCATTTATCGGCGGGGCAAAGCTGGGCACGAATCGTCTCGGCATCTCGAATAATATTGTCAGCCCTGAAATGGCTCAGATACTCAGCTTGAGCTGCGGGCTCTAAGTGTTGCAGGCTTTGGTAATTAATCGGTGTTGATAAGCCTGTGCCGCGTTGATCGAGTAATAACACCCGATATTCTTTTAATGCGCGGCGGATCCAGCCGCTGTTGCTGGCGGGGCGCATGGCTGCAAATCCCGGGCCGCCTTGGAAAAACACGATATAAGGTAGCTTTTTATCTTTGTTTTCTGGACTACAGAGTTCTCTGGCAAACACTTGGATTTGCTCTGCAATCGGATTTTGATAGTTGAGGGGCAAGGTAAAAGTATGTTTCTTTGCCAGCACTCCGGCGAGAATAATATCGGGTTTCATCAAACAACCTTAATGGCAGAGGATCATGTTATTGTGATTGGCAGATTGTATACCCAAATAACCTGAAGATGCAGCAACCTAGGCTAGTTGAAACTCGTATCTTCAACTACCTTGGGTATAGACCAAATAGTTTATGCTACAAGCTAGGATTATTTGATTAGCTTTTGGTGAAGATCAATTTTTCCATTATAAATTTGAGCCATGATGAGTTTCTTAGCGTAATCTATCGCTTATGGATAACACGAGATTGAAGCTATGAAGTATCAGATTATTCCAGTGACACCTTTTCAGCAAAATTGCAGCTTGATCTGGTGTGAAAAAACCAAGCTAGCTGCAGTCGTGGATCCTGGTGGCAATATTGACAGGATCCAAAACGAAGTGACGAAACTTGGACTCGTCCTCGACAAAATTATCCTTACCCATGGGCATATCGATCATGTTGGTGGGGCAAAGGCCTTAGCGCAAGCCACCAATGTGCCGATTATTGGGCCGCATATCGCCGATAAATTCTGGATTGAAAACTTACCTAAGCAAAGCCAAAACTTCGGTTTTCCCCATTGCGATGCCTTTGAACCGGATCAATACCTGCAGGACGGCGATAACGTGCAAGTGGGTGAGCAAAGCTTGTCTGTGCTGCATTGCCCTGGGCATACGCCGGGACACATTGCCCTTTTCTCTGCCCAATCTAAGTTAGCGTGGGTGGGGGATATTTTGTTTAGAAGTTCAATCGGTCGCACCGATTTTCCTCAATCAAATCATCAGGATTTAATTCACTCGATCACCGAAAAACTGTGGGCCTTAGGCGTCGACGTCGAATTTATTCCGGGGCATGGTCCTATATCGACCTTTGGTGAAGAGCGCGAGCATAATCCCTTTGTCGCGGACCAACTTTTACTCTAAGTGTCACGTCATTAAGAACTGTTTGATTTGTGAGCGATAATCACTCGCAAATCAAATGATTATTTCCATTGATTGTCCCACTTTTACCGATGTTTTCTGATTTTCCTTCTAGACTTAAAGCAGTTCTTCCGTCTATTGGGGTAAGTATGAAAACAAAAACCATGATGAGTGTGGTATTTTCGACCATAGTCGCGAGTGCCGTGATTTCTGCGGCACTGAGCTTCAATGTGAAGTCTAAAATCGATCTCTTTAATGATGCCGCCAGCATCCGATATCAGTCCTATCAACTTGCCGATGAATTAAGGCAAGGTTCCGATGACTTAACACGTCTCGCCCGTACCTACGCCGTCACTGGTGATGAAAAATACGAAAAAATGTATATGGATATTTTGGCTATCCGTAATGGTGAGAAACCCAGACCCGAAAAGTACCATCAGATTTATTGGGATTTGGTACTGAGTTATGGCGATAAGCCAAAGCCAGACGGCGCGAGAATTGCTATAAAAGAGCAAATGAAGTCCCTTGGTTTTTCCGATGAAGAATTCCGTTTCCTCGAACAAGCCCAAAAAAACTCAGATGCGTTAGTCGCCCTCGAAGTGAAAGCCATGAATGCCGTCAAAGGTATCTTTATGGACCCCAACACCCAAACCTACACGATAAAAGGCGAGCCGAACTTAACCATGGCGAGGGAGTTATTACATAGCGACCAATACCATAGAGAAAAAGCCAAGATCATGCAGCCGATTGATGAGTTCTTTACGGCGTTGGATAAACGTACCGATGGTGAAGTTAATGGTCGTCTCGACTCCCTACATGCGGCATTAAACTGGTCTCAGTTCGTGTTATTTATCGTGATTTTAGCGGCCGTTGGTGGATTCATTATCGTTAAGAGCCGGATTGTGACTCCCTTAGTGCAGACCTGTAGTGAGTTGCTCGACATTCAGCGATCTAAAAATCTTGCGCGGCGGATCTCTGTCACCACTCAGGGAGAGATTGGCGAAATCGTTAATCAAATCAACTTGTTTATCTCTTCCCTTGCCAGTTCCTTATCGACAACGGATGGTATTGCAAAAGAGGTCGCTGATTTAGCGAAGCAAACCAAGGCATCCATTCAAGTTTCGCGTGAAAGCTCAAATCGGGTGGCGAGAGAACTGGATGCCAGCGCCAGTGCGATGGAAGAAATGACCACGACCTTAGTGCATGTGAGTGAGAGCACGTCGAACGCTGAAAGTCGCGCCGCTGAAAATGAAGCGCATGTTACTGTGGGTAAACAGACGGTATCGGAAGCGTTGAAAGCCATGTCGGTATTGGAAACTGAGTTTACCAATACTCAAGACTCTATGTCGCATTTAGTGAACGAAAGTACCCAAGTCAGTAATGTGTTGAGTGTGATTAAGGCGATTGCAGAGCAGACGAATTTGCTGGCACTGAATGCCGCGATTGAAGCCGCAAGGGCCGGTGAGCAAGGGCGAGGTTTCGCTGTGGTGGCCGATGAGGTTAGATCACTAGCCCAGCGCACCCAAGATTCCACCAAGGAAATCGATGATATTGTCGCAAGCCTTCAGAGTCGTACAAATCAAGTGGGTACATCTGTGACTCAAGCGGCGACGCTTATGCAAAAGGCGGGGGTAGAGCTGCAACGTATCGTGGCTGTATTTGAGGATATTCGTCATAGTACGGAAGCGATTCATGGGATCAATACTCAGGTTGCCGCTTCAACTGAGGAACAGTCCTTGGTTTCTAAAGAAATCGCTTCGAGTATGATGGTGATCCGCGATAATTCCCGTGAAGTATCACAGATTATCGAACAGATAGAATCGACCTCCATTAGCCTAGACAATCAATCCCAGATACTGCGCACTAAGGCGGGGGAATATCAGTTTTAGATGAGATGTGGTTGATATTTGAACGAACGCCACTCAAGACATGGACGTCAATCCTTCCCTTTCTAAACCTCCCCTGAACATATTTTCTGCTTCGACACTTTTTGAAATCTATTACTCCTTTCAATACGCACACGCCTTTGCTAACGTGGTTGCCCATGTGTTTAATGCCGAGCGTTTGGCGAAGCTGTTTTTATCGACAAATGAAACTCGCATCAAACCTTGATAACAAAATAGACGTCGATAGCTGTGATATTCATCAGCGATCTTAACCAGTGATCGTTTTAGTTTTGACAGTTTTTAGTTTCGACGGTTATTTGTTTCGATAGTGTCGACAGTAAAAAGTGCATTAAGTCTTTTCAAATATCCCTAACCCAATGGAGTCCTTGCGGATGGATCACCAAATCGAAGATTTACTAGAGCATTGGTTACCGCTGGCGGATGACGCTTGGGTGCTTGCGGTGATCACCCAAATTCAAGGCTCGGCCTATCGCAAACCCGGCGCCATGATGTTGTTCCATGAGTTCGGTCAAGGCGTGGGTATGTTAAGTGGCGGCTGTTTAGAAGCCGATCTCCGCCGTCATGCCCAAAAGGCCATGCAGACAAAGCAAGTCACGTGCGTGACCTATGACGCGAGCGATGAGTCTGATGCCAGCTATCGACTCGGCTGTGGCGGCATAGTGGATATCATGTTGATCCCACTCTTAAAAGAGAATCATGATCTTGGTTTGGTTGAGCTAGTACAGGCATTTCGCCACGGTCGGTCGGGTTTTTATCAACTGCCATTAGTCAAAGCGGGGACGGATGCGCGCCAATATCAAGCCGCTTTCTACCCCGAAGCGTTGAAACCGTTCCCCGCCAGCGATTTTGTCCGCACAGGCGTCTTCACCCAAGAGGCGGGAGAATCGCTGATTATTCCGCTGAGACCGAGATTCCACCTTGGCATTTTTGGCGGTGGTATCGACGCTAAGCCCATTGCCGCCATGGCCGATACATTAGGCTGGCAAGTGACGGTTTTTGATGGTCGTACCGCCTATGCCAGAGCGGCGGATTTCCCCCATGCCCATATCGTGAAACTTACCGCGGGGGAATTAACTGCGAATCATATCGCTCAATTGGATTGTGCTGTGGTGATGAATCATAACTTGGGCTTAGATGCTGCGGCATTGAAGGTCATTCAAGCCCATCCACTCGCCTATGTCGCCTTGCTTGGCCCTGCCCATCGACGGGATAAAGTGCTTGGGATGGCAGGGCTGAGTACTGAATCATTTTCTGGGGTGTTTTCTGCCCCCGCAGGGCTTGCCCTTGGCGGCGAGTTACCGAGCGCAGTGGCGTTAAGTATTTTGGCCCAATGCCACGGCGTACTCCATGGCGCGACCTTACAACATCTCGATGAGATAATGCGTTGATGACATTGCCGCCAGTGCCAAAGTCGGCAGAGCTAACGTTGGCAGAGCAAACGCCACGTTCATCCAAGCGGCTGTTGATCGTGGTACTTGCGGCGGGTGAAAGTAAGCGCTTTGAGGGGGTTAAGTTAGCGCAGCTTGTACCATCACTTAGCGCTACAGAAACTCGCGAACAAGCCATCATTTGCACCCATATTGAGCGTTTACAACAGCTTCATTGCCAAGATTTAGATTTGGAGCGCCAAGACACACATTCGCCCCAATATGCGCCTTTGTTAGTCATACTCGGTGCTCATCAGCACGTATTACAGCCATTATTAGCCGAACTTCATTCCCGCCACTTCTTTGATGTTTTAATTAATCCACAGTGGCACACGGGTTTGGCATCCTCAGTGAGTTTGGCGGCAAGTTATGCTAAGGAGCAAGGCTTTGATGCCATGCTGCTAACGCTCGCTGACCAAGTGGCCTTGAGCGCCGATGATTATCGCCAACTGATTTTGACATGGCATGAAACGGGTAAAGACGTTGCCGCCGATTATTTGGATGATTTAGGTGTACCTGCTATTTTTAATGCCTCTACATTGCCTTTGTTCACCCACTTGAGTGGTGATCGCGGGGCGAAATCTATTTTAAAACAACAAGCACAGCAGGGAGCGTTAGTCGCTATAACACTACCCCGCGCCGCAATTGATATTGATACCCAAGCCGATCTTGCGTCGTGGTTGGCACTTAAGGAGTGAGTTATGGCAGAAGTTTTATCAACCAAAGCAGTCGTCAAGGAAGCGAATACCGCCGCTTCCTCTCAGACACTTTCTAATCAAACACTGACCATCAACGGTAAATCATTTACCTTAGATGCCGATCCTAAAATGCCCATCCTGTGGGCACTACGGGATATTTTAGGGCTCACGGGCACTAAATATGGCTGCGGTGCAGGGCTATGCGGTGCTTGCACTGTGCATTTAGACGGCCAACCCGTACGCGCTTGCTTAACCAGTTTGGGGCAGGCACAGGGAAAACGACTGACAACAATTGAAGGGCTGGATAATCAAAAGCTTAAAAATGCTTGGGCCGAACATAACGTGCCCCAGTGCGGCTATTGTCAGGCGGGCCAACTGATGTCGGCTGCGGCGTTAGTGGCGCAGCATCCGAAACCTTCTGAAGAACAAATTAACTCGGCCATGTCGGGTAATATCTGCCGCTGCGGCACATACCCGCGGATTAAAGCGGCACTGCAAAACTATGCCAAACAGGAGGGCTAATATGAGTACTTTTACTGCCGTAGAAAATATCAGCCGCCGCGATGTGTTAAAACTGTTTGGCGCAGTGGGTGGCGGATTAGCATTAGGGGCGAGTGGATTAACTTGGAGCCCCATGGCGCTGGCGCAGGATAAAGAAGCGCGGCTGAATCTGTTTATTGCCATTGGTGAAGACGATAAAGTGTACCTCACTTGCCATCGCTCCGAGATGGGACAAGGGATCAGAACCGGCATTCTGCAAGTCTTAGCCGAAGAGTTAGAAGCGGATTGGGATAAAATCGTCCCCATTCAAGGCTTAGCCGATAAACGTTATGCCAGCCAAAACACTGACGGTAGCCGCAGTATTCGCGAAAATTACGACCGCATGCGTCAGATGGGGGCGATGGCAAGAACCATGCTAGAGCAAGCCGCCGCTGCGCGCTGGAAAGTCCCCGTGAGCGAGGTGCATACCGCCGACCATAAAGTCTTGCATGCTAAATCGGGTCGCTCGGCCAAGTTCGGCGAGTTAGCGTTAGCCGCATCAAAGCAGCCAGTCCCCGCCGTTGAGTCGTTAACCTTTAAAGAGGTTAAAGATTTCAAGCAGATTGGCGCATCACGCCAAATCGTTGATATGGATGCCATGTTAAGCGGCAGCGCGATTTATGGTTACGATATCAAACTCGATGGCATGCTCTACGCCAGCATCATGCGTCCGCCCGTGCTTGGCAGCGATGTGGCAAGCTTGGACGATACTGCGGCGCGCAAGGTGGCCGGTGTATTAGATGTGTATCGTTTGCCCGCCGCTAAGGGCGCACCCGCGTTTCAGGCTTTGGGCGGCGTTGCTGTTATCGCCACAAACACTTGGAGTGCCCTCGAAGGCCGCAAAGCCTTAAAAGTCACTTGGACTCAGGCCGACAACAGTCAGCATGATTCAAGTCTTTATTTGAAGTCACTGGTCGAGCGGGTACAGCAAAGCGGTAATGTCGTGCGTCAAGCTGGTGATGAAATCAAAAACTGGCCCGAGGCGAATACGTTAAAGGCGGTTTATACCGTGCCTTATTTAATTCATTCTTCTATCGAGCCGCCCGTTGCCACCGCCCATGTCACTGAAAAGGGCTGTGAAATCTGGGCGTCGACCCAAACGCCGCAAAGTACACAGCAAAATGTGGCCGCTGCGCTGGGTATGGAAGAAGATGCGATTAAAGTGAATGTCACCCTATTGGGTGGTGGTTTTGGGCGTAAATCTAAACCTGATTTTAGCGTTGAAGCCGCGCTGTTATCGAAGCAATTCAAGCGTCCAATTAAAGTGAGTTGGAGCCGCGAGGATGAGATCCAAAACGGTTACTACCATGCTATCAGCGCCCAGTCCTATCAGGCGCTGTTCGATGCCAATAACAAACCGACCGCGCTTTTAGCCCGTACGGGATTCCCATCAATCAGTTCAACCTTTGCCGAAGGGGTGGAATATCCCTCTGGCGGTGAGTTGGATTTAGGCTTTGTGGATGTACCCTTTGGTTTGCCGAATTTAAGATACGAAGCGGTAAAAGCGCAGGCGCATAGCCGTATTGGTTGGATGCGCTCTGTGTGTAACATTCAGCACGGTTTTAGTGTCGGCAGTTTTGTCGATGAAATGGCTCATCGTTCTCAGGTTTCTTGCCCTGCAATGTGGCGTAGCCTGTTAGGTGAAGCAAGGCGTGAGACCTTTACCGACCAACAGTTTAAATATGGCAACTATGGCGAAGATCTTGATCGTCATCCCGTGGACGTGAGCCGCTATTTTGGGGTAATCGACGCGGTCGAAAAAGCCCAAGCTAAGGCGCCTAAGGCGGGTAAAAATCAGGGCTGGGGGTTTGCCGTACACCGCAGTTTTGTCAGTTATGTCGCCGTGGCCATGCTGGTGGAAGTGAGTGAGGATAAACAGCTTAAAGTGCTGAATGCCATCGCTGCTATCGATGCGGGCACGATAGTCAATCCAGATAGGGTAAAAGCCCAGACTGAAGGCGCGATTGTATTTGGCCTGAGTTTAGCCTTGATGGGGGAAATCACTTACAAAGAGGGCAAAGTACAGCAATCGAATTTCCACGATTATCCTTTGCTGCGGATCCCCCAAACACCCGATATTGAGATCATCATTATTGAGTCCGATGCTGCGCCTGCAGGCGTAGGTGAGCCAGGTGTTCCGCCCGTTGCCCCAAGTTTAACCAATGCAATTTTTGCGGCGACGGGGCAGAGGATCCGCGATCTTCCCGTGAGTAAACTATTGCGAGTGTAAGTGACGGCAAGAGAGTTAACTGAACGCCGTTTGAACAAAAAAGCGCCTAATAAGCGCTTTTTTCGTTTTTTTACCACAAAAAATTTGCTTGTTAGCGATTTTACGGGCATTAATGCCGAAAATTAGCAATAGATCAGGTTTTTGTTACCAGAATAGAGGTAATTTAACTAACAGATAAACTTCCGTGAATAGAATTATAAAGGGGTCATCCATGGAAAATCGTTGGCAAGTCGCTATTTCTGCCGGCCTATTGGCGGCTATTTGGTGTGGCGTTGCAGATGCCTTTCATCTGGTCACTTGGATTGGCTTTTTAGGTTGCAGCACTTTTTTCGCTCAACCCAAGGCTGGTTTTCAAGGCGTGATGATGGCGTGGTGCACGAATCTGTCCGGTGTGTTTTGGGCTTGGCTCATTATCTCGGGTAGCAGCTTTTTTATTTCGCCCGTATTTGGGTATATTTTTACCGGCATAGCCACTTCGGCCATGTGTTTACAGGCAAGTTATCAAAAGCTTAGCTTTATTCCCGGCGCATTTATTGGCTGTTGCACTACCTTTTCCATGGCGGGTGATGTGGCCAATGTCGTGCCGTCGTTGATCATTGGTGGCTTATTAGGTTTTAGCATGAGCCTGTTAACGGGGCAGTTGGTTACCTTGACACAAAAGTGGTCTGCCGCCACGCGTAGTCAAGTGGCTAGCGCGGATTAGCATAATACCTGCTCAGATCTTATTACTGACATAGCTGTCGAAGCGATCTGGGCTATAATGCTGATTTAGTGCCAAATAGCATTTTGTTCTTAGGAATTATCAAGATGAAACAAATCCAGTTTCGCACCATTGATGCCATATTGATCAAGTTCAGTCTCAACGGAAAGTTTTGGGTAGTGTGTTCTATGGTGGCGCTGATCACGGCCGCCGTGGCACTCGTCAACTATCAACACGCGCACCGAAACGTCGAGCAAGCTTCTATTGCCCGCGTTCAAGCAAGCGTCGATACCTTAGCGCAAGTTGCCACGGCGCAAAAGCTAGAAGCTGATGCTCTGTCACAATTTGCCAATCAATACGGGTTAACTGTGACCTCAAGGCAAAGTGAAGCGCAGCGTCAAGGGGATAAAGTGACGGCCAGCGCCAGCGTGTCAGGCATGCAAGCCTTACAACTGACGCAGAATGTTCATGAGTGGGAAGCCGATGCGCGTAGCGATGCTAACTTTATGTTCTGGTTAGCATTAGTGGGCTTGTTGCCCTTATTCCAACTGAGTTACTGGATTTCGACCTCACTCGGCGGTGGCTTGTGGGATATGTACTTAGCCATCAAACGCTTAGCCGATGGTGATTTGAGCTTTAGATTAAACTTCTTTGGCACTGACGATTTCAGTTTGATTGCCCGTGAAATCGACCGCTGCGCCGATAACATGAGTGAAATGGTGTCGGCCATTGGTAAAAATGCACAAACCTTGTCATTAGCATCCGATGAATTTAATCAACAGGCGGCCACCAGTGATGAGCTGATTGGTTTCCAACATCAATTCCTCGATTCCGTTGCTGTGGCGATGGCGCAAATGACTTCAGCGATTGAAGAAGTCTCTATCAACGCGAGCAACACTTCGCTGCAGACTAAAGAAAACTCAACCCAAATGTCGGCCAGTCGTGGGCGAATTAGCCACACAGTGGACAGTATTGGTTTACTTTCAACTAAGATTGGCGCGGCGTTTTCATCGGTGGAACAATTGTCCAAGGATGCGGCGAGTATCGATGCCGTGGTCACGACGATTAACAGTATTTCGCAGCAAACTAACTTGTTAGCCCTAAATGCGGCCATTGAAGCGGCGCGTGCCGGTGAGCAGGGTCGTGGTTTTGCCGTGGTCGCCGATGAAGTGCGCACCTTAGCGGGCCGAACTCAACAGGCCACGGTAGAAATTCAGTCTATGATTGAAGGCTTACAATCTGGCACGAGTCGTTTATCTAGCATTACCATGGAGATAGTCGATCAGGCCGATGAAGGCCGCAGCGCGATCATCGCCGTCGGTGATGATGTCCAAGGCATGGCGCAATCGGTCAATGCGGTATTTGATATGAGCAGCCAAATTGCCGCCTCGGCGGAAGAGCAGAGTGTCGCCGCTCGCGATATTGCCGGACAATTGAATGAAATCCGCCATCAGTCGGAAACTATCAAACAAACGGCCCAGCGCAGTGTGACCTTAGCCAATGATCTGCACCATGCTTCGGTCGAGTTAGATGGCATTTTAAAGCAGTACCGCACTGACTAAGATGTTACGCTTTGTTGTTACCTTTAGTGCAATTGCAGCTATACGCATTGGTTTTTCTTGCAAGGCTTAATTATTAAATAAGAATGGCGGCTATCTTTTACGTACCTGCCATTTTTACTAAGAGTTTATAAAGCATTTATTAAACCGCTTTTCTCAGTTTCTTCATCGCTTCCAAGCGAATGTTTCTTAATGTTTAACTGCGTTGTACTAACCTCGTGATTGCACATTTTTGCTTGGAAATCATCCGGCAAATGTTTTGAGTAAGATATTAGAAGTGAATATGGATAGAGTTGAGAAGCTCGCAAG
>NZ_JAMTCC010000020.1:0-102266 GCF_025370265.1 Shewanella septentrionalis
GTTAATGGCGAGGTAGTTAACCTCCGACTATGCTTTGGTTAAGCATTAAACAAGGAGGTTGGTATGCCGCGCCCTCGCAGAACTCAAATTAGTCTTGAAGACACCCCTTTTTATCACTGTTGCAGTCGTGTCGTTCGACGTGCTTTTTTGTGTGGCGATGATGATTACTCAGGTAAAAACTATGACCATCGCCGCGCTTGGGTAGAGTCGCTACTGTTTGAACTCGAAGCCGTTTTTGCCATAGATGTGGCGGCCTTTGCGGTGATGTCCAATCATCTACATGTGGTTTTACGCATTGATGTAGAGACAGCAAACCGCTGGAGCGACAGAGAGGTGCTTGAGCAATGGCATAAGCTATTTAAAGGCGATGAATTAACACAAAAATTTGCTAAAGGCGAGTTGGTTGAGGCCTATGAGGTCAACAGATTAAAACATTCCATAGCGATATATCGTAGCCGTTTATGTGATATCAGTTGGTTCATGCGTTGCTTAAACGAGCCGATAGCAAGACAAGAAAATCAAGAAGATAACTGTACAGGTCGTTTTTGGGAAGGTCGCTTTAAGTCACAGGCTCTACTTGATGAAGCCGCTGTTTTAGCCTGTATGACCTATGTTGATTTGAATCCCATCAGAGCCAAAATGGCTGACACGCCAGAACAATCAGACCATACCAGCATTCAGCTACGCATTCGGGCAGCATTGAAAGGTGATCAGCCTAACAATCTACTGCCTTTCATTGGTAATGAACGCGATAACCAACCTAATGGAATCGCGTTTACACTCAAGGATTATCTTGAGTTAGTTGAGGATACAGGGCGGATCATCCGCAACGACAAGCGTGGTGCAATAAGTGAAAATAGCGCCAACTTACTGACAAGATTAAATATATCCCATGAAAATTGGTTAAAACTGACCACAGAGTTTGGTAAGCTATTTCATGGTCCAGTGGGGACGCTGCAAGAACTGACCGATTACTGCGAGCATTTAGAGAAGCGACGACGGCACTTTGCTAAATGCTGCCGGTACCTTAACGCTGGCTGATTTCAAGCCTGTTTCATTGCTCGTTCCTTCAAGACCTCCAACGAGGCAATGGGTTGGGCTTTTTTTACTAAAAATATCGTTTTTTCGGCCAAATAGGTCAATTTAGTCAGTCATCATCCTCTGGAGCAATACCTCGCAAGCTTTTTAGCCACTAAGTAACTTTTAGTCACTTGGATGCTAACTGAAAGTACATTATGTTCTTGTTTTATATTGGGCGGCCTGATTTGTTACTGATTTGTTATTCTTTATTAAAAGGATAGCGCGTGATGCAGACAGAACGTCTGCGTAGCTTTCGGGGGAAAGGGGCGAATGAAAATCGGTGATTTTCGTGCTGATGAGCGAGAGGCTAGGCCTGCCAAACTAGAGGGCTTATATGGATAAAGCAAAACCATCGGAAGCGTTAGCTATTTTCAAATAAGCACGAAGCCATGCCTTATAAATATGCATGTAATTTCGCTAGGAACCTCTGGCTGTATATAAAAACAATCCAAGGAGGATCGGGAACAGCAATCCTACTTAATCGACTCTTGATTAAAACTCACGAATGAAGCTGCACGAGCTTGGCGACGTCCCTTAAAAACAACCTACCTATTCGCTGTGTTGCAAAAATTACCTAATATAATAAGAAAAAAAATGCAAATAATGACTTACAAATATAATCAATAAAAAACACTGAAATTCAAAGAAATTACCAATTAAATCGCTATAAGTCACAGTTTAATACGGTTTAAAAATCTAGAATCCAGAGCCATTCATCATATATTTCATACGGTTATTTTTGGAGTCAGGTTGTGAGTCAAGCCATCTTTTCCAAGCTTTCTTTACGCAAGTTGTTAATCACTTTGTTCTCGGCGCTTTTAGCGCTGTTTTGCCTATCCTTGGGTACTATTGCCTATCATTTGCAAGAGGTTAAAAGTCAGATAAGCCTGTTAGAACGTGAGTATCACAGCAACGTTCAAGCTGCCGCTTTACTTCAACTGGTATCGGGCCTCAGACGTGAACAGTTGGGTTACAGCTTAAGGCGGGTACTGGATGCGCCTATGAGCGAAGAATCGCGTCAATATCTGCAAGACCAGACATTGTTGATCCAAGCCGCACTTAATGAACTCAAACAAGGTTCAGGGAAAGACACTCTAGTACAGTTAGAAAAACTGAACGCACCACTACAAGCATTTATGGAACTACATACTCAATTCTTGAAACAGGATAATAACGACCTGCCAGAGAATACCGCCAATATGCTGACATCAATGGAAGCATGGCATATTTACAATAACGTGGAGACAGAACTCAGCGCCTTAATGACGCTGGAAACTCTGAAAGTCAGCTCCGCCAGAAATGCTAGTGAACAGGCAATCCAATCCCTTAGTAGCAGTCTGATTATCGTCTTCTGCCTCTTTGTGACGATCGCACTCGGGGCCGCATGGTTCCTACTGCGCCGGATCTTTATTCCCCTTGGCGCAACCACTCAAGTACTGGAAAACATTGCTTCTGGTGATCTCGCAACCCGTATTCCGATGGAAAAGTTCACCAGTAGTGAATTCACCCATTTAGCAAAAACCCTTGAGCAAATGCGTATTACATTACAGGATATGATCTCTCAGATTGGCGCGGCTTCTGTACAGTTGGCCGCCGCCGTGGAAGAGATGAGTACAATCGCCGCCGAAGCGGCCGAAGATATGCACCAACAACGCGCTGAAGTTGACCAAGTGGCAACCGCAATGACGGAGTTGCAAAGCTCAATTAGCGATATTTCCCGTAATACCACTCAAACGGCCGATCAGGCCAATCTAGGTGTGCAAGCCACGGCCGAAGGGCAGCAGGTGGTATTACAAACGCTGGAAACGATTCGCAACTCAGATGTCGAAATCACGACCGCCAGCGAAGTGATTGGTCAATTGCAAAAAGACTCAGACTCCATCGCTATGGTGCTAGAAGTCATTGGCCAAATCACAGAACAAACCAATCTTCTGGCCCTCAATGCTGCCATTGAAGCCGCCAGAGCGGGTGAAGCAGGCCGAGGCTTTGCCGTGGTTGCAGATGAAGTACGCACTCTCGCCAGCCGCACTCAAAGCTCAGCACGGGAAATCAAAGGCACCATAGAGCAACTGCAACAAAGAGCCCTGCATGCCAATGAAGTCATGCAAAAAAGCCGAGAGCGCATGCAAGGGAGTGTTCGCTGTGCAAATGAGGCCAGTGATGCAATTGAAAGGATCAGCGCTGCCATCAGTATTATCAACGATATGGCTATTCAAGTAGCCAGTGCCACCGAGCAGCAAACCGCCGTAACTGGCGAACTGGGTGTCAACATCATTAATATTAGTGATGCCGCCACTAAGGTCTCAATGGGAACTGGCCATGTATCTCAGTCCAGCCAGGAACTGAGTCAACTGGCCCACAACTTAGCTCAGTTGATTAGTCGCTTCCGCACCTAACACGCGCTACCACTCAGCCTCATGTGGCCACTCGGGCGCATGAGGCTTGCCCCAACCACAAAAGCTATCCCAGGTTCCATCAATCGGGAGGTGCCCTACCTTGATCTCAGGGCGGGATTAAGCTTTGTTAAATATCTTAACCAAAAAAAATCTCGCTCCTAAAATCGCCATTCCATGCTGCCTTTCTTATCTTGGTTGGTTTGCTGGCTTTTAGCGGATGCTGCTCTAAAAGGTTCAGCACGATACGCCGAAATAACGCCATATTCTTCGCATTTTCACTGTCACCAATCCTTGAACAGTCTTCCCTAAAGGTGACGTCAAGTACCCAGTGTTGCTGGTTCTCGATGTGCCAATGCTGACGCACCGCTTTGGCTGCAAGTTCGACATCTAGCGGCAAAGAACTTAAGTAATAATCCGTATTTATGGTTGTAATGCCTTTACATGTTCGTTGACGTTCAACTGCAATGAGTGACTTGGCTGATGGCCACTTTTTCGCGAGCGCCTGTGGCAGCTTTGCTGGAATTTGAAACGTTGTGCGACGCTCCTTACGACCATGCCCCTTGTCACCCTCTTCGATACTCAATATGTCGACGCCGTCGTTATCCCAGTGAGGTTGAAATTGCATCTCAATGGCCTGCCTCAGTAGCGGTTGGTTGCCTTTGACCTGAACAACATAGTCGCCTTTAGCTTTGATGATTTGTTGAAGCGTTTCCCGCTGGCAGTGAAGTGCATCAAACGTCACAACAGCGTCTTTAATGTCTAACATGTGCAACAGCGCTTGAACCGTTGCGATTTCGTTACCTTTGGTCCTGTGTATCTTGCTGATAAAGCACAATACCTTGTTCGGTATCAAAGGCCGAAACGAGGTGTAGCGCATTTTTAGCACCATGTTGATTAACAGCCCCACGCAAGGTTTTGCCGTCAATAGCGATCAATGGCTTGGATGAGGTTTCTCTTAAACTATTTGCCCAACTAAAGAGCGTTAACACCAGTATTTCGGTATCAATAACTTTAATAATCCGAGCAATGGAATGCCGAGTCGGGATCCCTTTGTCAAAATCTCGATGTTTACGTAGCCAAGATAGGTTCTCTTGGCCGAATTCTTCGATAGCTTGCCAGCCATCACAACCTGAAGCGATTGCGGCTAAAACAAGAAAAATAATATCAACTAAATCATGGTCTAGGTTGATATGAGAGCGAGGGTCTTCGATGAGTTTCAAGTGTTCAAATAAGGAATGGATTAGGCTCAGTAGAATAACATGCCCGATCAGATCATGCAGATAGGAAGAAGTTCCCTACTGTTAACAAAGTATGATCCCGCCCTGACCTTGATCTTTCTTTAAAAGAATGAAACCCAATAAAAACTACAAAGATAATATCAAAGTAAAAAGGTGTGACACTTAGCGTGTCACACCTAGATAATCAATTTTTAAATTATAAATATCAAAAACGAATAATTAGAATCGATATTCAACACCTAAACTGGCTTGTTTAAAGTCTGTGTCTGTATCTGCACCGTTGCTAACATTCTCAACGGTAATTCCTGCATCATACCAAGTGTACTCGGCATTAATTAAGAATCGATCTGTGACTTTAAATGCGACACCGGCACCGGCGAACACACCTTCACCATCTTTATTTCCAGAAAAACCTAACACATCATAATCAGTGGAATACCATAGTTGCCCACCTTTAGCGTACAACTCAACGCGATCTACAATGGGATATGAGACTTTTAGCGCAGCGGTATAACCATCTGTTTCTGCATTAGATAAACTATTGCCATAATCACCGAAGTTGACGTATCCGCCTTCGATAGCTAAATATTGGTTGAAGCGATAACCAACAAGCCCTTGAATAACATCGCTATTGTCATCGAAGTCATCTTTACCATCGACTTTTAAATAACCATAGTTAGCACCAACATAAATGCCATTTTCTGCGACATCATTATTTTTCATGTTCTCTGCATGAGAGTAAACACTAACAGAGGCTAAAGAAATAATGGCGGCCAAAGTAAGAATGGTATTTTTCATAATGTACTCCTAGTTAATTATTTAAATACGCTAAGTACATTACAAAAGTAATGCCAGACTTACCGAACTCAATCTAAATAGATTTAAGAAAGTTAATAAAAAACACTACTATCAATGCTATAGCTTAATCAAGATAATTTAAAATGAAGAAAAACCGTCTAAAATAACAGCTAAAATCACTTATATATTAATAGCGGTAATTTGCACTCACTCTGGCTAATGTATTTATTGCCTATTGAATTGTAACTATTTCATAGATAAGGGATAAATTCACAACCACGCTACATTCCATCAACCTACTACCCCTCACAAATTAGTCATCATTCATGTCACATGGGTTAATTTTAAATAATATTGCAGATAGTTAACTCCCGAATTCAACTATAAAGTGTCCGCCTTTTATTCGCTGATAATGTATATCGGTTTAAACGCTAAAATGATATTGGGGGAAAATAATAATATTATCCCTCCCTATTTACCCAAGAAAATGATTTTTCCAAAAATGCCGTTGCATCATTCTCGATAATAAGACCATGGGCCATGATGATGGCTTTGGGCTCCCAAGCTAATATTTTATCAATATGACTGCGCGCTTGTGTCTTAGCAAACATAAAACTTAAGCGCCAATCTAAGGGCATTTTACCGTTTGGAGCGAGTATTCCCGCTCCGCGAGCCAATAATCGCTGTAAGGCATTAAAAGATTCGGGTGAAAAGTTCTCGATAAGATCCGTCACAATCAAAGTACGCGATGCTTTATGAAGGAACACACATTCCTGCATGAAATGAGAGCCCGTAAATAATATTTGGTCAATATCAGTCGCCCACATGGCATGAAATTGAGCGGTGAACAGCCCGTCAAAATGGAGATCTGGCCGCTTTGTTTGAACTTCCGCAGTGCCAAAGCTTTGGGCCTGCGGATAACGTTGCTGCCAGTCCTTTAAAAATAGGTGGTGCAAGTGGTTAGGCGCAATAAGATAACGAACTTCGCCTAACGCTTCGACCAGTGCCTGAAGTTCAGGGGTGAGTTTGATTGGGCTATGTACCCACAAAGCGCCATTATTTAAGCGGATCACTGTCATCCGTGTGGTATAGGGCAAGGTAAAAAATGGTACGGCTTCACCATCAAAAATCCACAGGTTTTCTGCTAGTTGCTTCATATCAACTCTCCATACTGCCAGTCATTCCATCAATAATAGCGTTCGCTTTACCGTACATTGAAGCACGAAATCAGCCGCCAGCCATCATCACAAAAGTATGAAAAGAGAATAGAAAAGCCAGAGCACCCAAGACTCATTTTGTTTTTAAGGGCTAACAACATCTAAATTAAAGCAATGCATCTTCCCCTGCGAAGTAGTCGAAGTGCTCGAATAAGAATGCCATTGAGATATCATGGATGATGAAACAGGCTAAAGGAAAATACATTTTCCTTTATAAATAGGACTTAAACGATACGGCTAAAATTAACTTAGCCTAACTTAACTTAGAAAAATTAAGCATTATCTATTATGGGAATAATTATCGCGAAGTAACGTTATCAAAATGAATGTCTAACTTATTTACTAATATAAATTCGTTTTACCACACTCACAGACACATATAATCTGACTACAAATCATTATGGCTACTGTCATCAAGAAATGCTTTTAAACCTTGGCGATCTAAAATTTCCAAATGTGCCCCTTGTTTCCGGACTAAGCCACGAACAACTAACTCTTTCACTGCTCGTCGATAAACGCGGCTAATTGTACCAAAACGTTCGGCTTCAGGGTCGATTTTAGTAAAACCACCAAGGACAACAGTATTGCTATCTCGTATCCATAGATCATAGGCAATGTTATACACTATGGGGCGTAATAATCGTTGGGTATAGATATCCATGGAGTCTTGATAATCATCAGCTAAAGCACTGGCAAAAAACATCGCCATTTCAGGATGAGCCTGTAAGGATCTCGTCAGCTTCGCCACGGAAATAGCCGTTACATCAATATCCTGTTCAGCGACTACACTCCACTGACAAAGATTTTGATTTAAAAACTCCATTTCACCAAAGATTTGTTCAGTACACTGCACCTCACCAAGCTGAAAACGCTTACCACTAGCGACAGTAATATTCATAGAGACTCGGCCGTGAGGCACTAGGTATAAATGGTCTACAACTTGCCCTTGGGTTAGCAGAGCAGAACCTTTGATGAGGTGACGAGTAGCGACTGCACAGTGCATTAATTTCTGCCGAAATTGCTCACTGTGTGCTTTAAGGAATGGATAAAAGCGAGTATTCGGGTTTGGCTCGATCTGCATTTGTTGTGACCAATCATTGTGATGGCATCACTTTACATGCCGCAGCAATAACGCTTCCACTCATTCGAGGCACATAAAATAGATTCCATCGATAGAGTAGCGCGCCATTGACTACGATTGTGAAGTTAACTCCTATGGCTTGTTAGCGCTTGCAACGCAATCATTGCTGAACGCTTTTCCCCCTCAATCATACCGCCGTTAACTTGTTTAAACTGACCAATACCTTCTTTAACTTCCTGCTCAAATAGAACAACGTTATTAAGAATGGATGCAACCTGCAAACCACGGAAACGCCCGACCGTTAACAGTGCAGAGGTTTCCATGTCAGCAGCGAGTACACCACGCTGGTGCCAAAACTCACAAATTTCCGTCTCTTGGTCGGTATAAAAACTGTCATGGGAACGCACTAAGCCTAAGTAATATTTACTTTGAAGTTGCTTAGCTGCACTAAGTAAGGCCGCAACTAAGGCATGATCGGCTACAGCAGGATAGGATGCAGGAAGATAGCTCAAGGAGCCCCCTTCGTCACGAACGGCCCCTTCGGCAATAATCAATTCTCCTAGGCCAATATTGTGTTGCAACGCTCCTGCAGATCCAACACGAATGATGGTAGTAACTCCGCACTGTTTAAGCTCCTCTAATGCAATCAGCATTGAAGCAGCGCCTATACCTGTACTGCAAATCGTGACATCTATACCGTTAAATCGTGCATTAAATAACTGAAACTCACGATTACTGGCAACTTGTTTGCCGTTTTCACACCAACCCGCGATACGCGCTGCACGAGCAGGATCACCACACACAATCACTCTAGAAGCTATATCGTCAGCACTGACGGCAATGTGTGGTTGTAGGTTCATAGCACCGCCTGCTTTGAGGATTTGGCTTGGTTAGACTTTGCAGTTGCCATCCATACTCGCGTGCCATTCAATGCGATGAACAGCAGAATTGCGTATTCGATAGACATGGCGTAAACCCCTTGCGCAGCATACACACCAACACTAATCACGTTTATCACAACCCACAGAATCCAGTTTTCAACATACTTGCGGGTCATGAGAATTTGCGCGACCACTGACAATACAGTCATTGTGGCATCCCAAAACGGGAAGGCATCAGGATCTAAAGGTTTAAGGACGATATCATTTCCGAAGGCGTTGAGTGTGTTAGTGGCGATTTTAGCTAACGCTGCAAAGAAAGGGTCAATGAAGATAGTCATCAAACAAATAGCGACAATACTGACCACGCCAGTAATGAGCAGTTTTTGTTTAGATAGCCAACGCACTTGTAGTGATTCGCCATCAATAGTATTGGGACGAGTCCACGCATACCAGCCGTAGATATTGGCGACAAAAAAGAATAATTGCAGAATTAATAATCCATATAGTTGGATTTGGTAAAAGATGATTGCAAACAAAGTCACATTAATTAAACCAAAAAAATAGTTAATCGTTTTCTCTTTGCTTGCACACCAAATACACAATAAACCAAATACAGTGCCAACCATTTCAATCCATGACATGGCATAGCCACTGCCCAGAGGAATATTAACAAAGGTATTATTGATACTAAACCATGAAATAATGTCCATATAGCGATCCTTTTTATCCGTTAAACATCGAGATAATAAAAATACTCAATAATCAAGGCTAAGAAACGGACTTTTGTCCCTTTCATTGGCGATGGTTTGATTTCGTGATCCAATCCCGCTTTTGGCTAGTTTAAATGCGGTTTGCTTAAGGGGACAAAATGATCGGGCAAGTAAGGCTCTTATATCTAACATATTTAAACATCAGTACTTAGCACCCAGAAATACACCTTCCCTCAGAGTTACCGCAGGATGAATGAAAATCAGTGTTTTTCTGGCTTGTGAGCGAGACGAGGATTGCCGAACAGGAGTATTTTACATGGATGTAAAGCGAGGACTTCGAAAGCCATAGCCCCTTTGGCCATGAGTAAAAGAGGCTTTCAAATCCGTTAAGAATGCCGGCCATATTTTACAAATAAGCCAAAAGGAGAACAGGTACTTCTCCCCTTTTGGTCAGCGCTTAATGAATAATCACGGATGGAGCCCAACGACTTTAACTTTCTCGTTAAAAGAATGAAAGTTCAAACGAAGTTCGAAGACGATTGCCCAATTGCCGAACCTTCAACAGAAGGTCAAATCTTCACGCAGACAAACAGCGCGTTGCCGGATGCGAGATCCCACGGGACGATTCTTTCATAATCGTGTTCGAAAACATGCACTTCAAAATAGGGGGCTAACAGTTCTTGAAGTTCTGTGAAGCTAGTCGCGACCATGGCATGTTGATCTTGCCATTGCTCAATGCTGTGTAGTTCTTGTAAGCCAACGTCCTGCAAACCTGCGGCGTGTAACCCCGCTTCCAGCGAGCCTAAATCTTTCATATCAGAGGCTGGTAAAGGCGAAGCTGACACCTCAGTAAACGGCAGACTGCTTTTGGCAATACTCAGCTTTAATGACTGTTTCTCGCCTTGACCACTGTAATGCCAGCCGGATTCGAAGGCGAAATGACTACCATCAAACTCGGCAAAATGCTTAACCGAGGCCGTGTTATCGATTCTGTGTTTATCGACCGTGTTAAAACAAAACAGTCCGCCGTCATTGAGCGCACTGTGCACACTGGCGATACAACTTTTAAGGCGTTCGATACAAGCGCTGTAGTGGATGGAATATAAAAAACAGGTAATCAAGTCGACGCGCTCTTCTAAATAGAATGCTGTCATATCTTGCAGGTTAAACTGGGCTTCGGGACAACGGCGCATGGCCATGTCGAGCATGGGCTGATTAATATCGAGGCCACTGCATTGATAACCAAGATCGATAAAATGCCGCACATGCGGACCCGTACCACAAGCTAAATCAAGGTGTTGTTTACCGTTATTGCCAAGGAACTGATGCAGACGATGGATGCTCGCACTCTGTTGCTGGTAGTTAATATCAGAACACATTAAATCGTAATAGCCGGATAAATCGGTATAGAGCGCGTTGGAAGACATAGTAGCGAATAGGTAACAAGGGCAATTTTAGGTGGCGCATGATATATCAGTTAGCCGATATCAGAAACAAACAATTGCCCCACAGCTCAGTACGGCTAAAGCTAAAGCGGCCAATTGTGCACTCAAGGATTCAAATAAGTATGTTGGGTAGGAGAGCCGCTAAGCGCGATAATCGCAGATAGAATAATATGTTAGCCAAAGAAATGAAATCGCAGTGAACTCACAACACACATCGAGCTCACACTCGCAATTAACTACTTGCAGGCGCATCTCGCGGATTGCTCGCAAGGCGGCGCGGCGGCCACTTCACACATACCCGCAGTTTTACCTTCGCCAACACACCAAGCATTACAGTCAAAGGTATCAGGATGACCTAAGTCGTCACTGTGACCGTGTATCACATCTTTGCCAGGATTGGATTCGACTAACAAGCCATCGGGCAAACACGCCTCGCCAAACATTCTGCCATTAGGCACACCTTGTTCATCGGTGCCGACATGGCAACCGGCAACACCGGGTGCAACACCATCACTGTCCTTCCACCAGCTCTGTTTATTCTCTTGCCAATCTGAGGGTTTAAATTCTATGATACCCATGGCACCCGCCATTCCCTTGGCGCCATCCGAGGGTTCACCGATTTCACCGTGGGCAAATACTGGGCTAGCTAGCAGTAAGGAACAAGATACTAATAGGGTTAAAGCTGTAAACTGTTTCATAACACCTCCTTTGTTTGAGTCAGAGTAAGCTTAGTCAGATGTGTCGATATCACCACCTTTTCGCGGCGCTAACTCCGCAAGGGTAAGAGCGGCGATTCAAATATCCGCCCCAATTTAAACTAAGCCATCATCGCGTTTGTCGTTTTTACTGACAGGCACAGACACACTCGCCGCACTTAACGTGCTGGCAAGTGTCTGTTAATTAAATATTTTAGATTCGATGGTAAACGCAAAAAAGCAGAAGAATAACCAGATAGTTTAAGACGTCGAACGAGCGCGGCTATGGTGCATGAAAGTTCAGCTCTTCGTAGGTGCTTAAATGTTCGAGCTTAGGTTTAGCAAAGTAATAACCCTGAAAATACTCAATCCCGATTCCAGCGAGATAATTCAGTTCGGCTTCGCTCTCAACGCCTTCGGCCAAGACTCTGGTATTAAGTTCTAGACAAATACGCAGTATTTCATCCACCGCCAGCTGTTTTTCTTTATCGACATCGATATCACGGATCAAAGTCATATCGAGTTTTAGCACTTGGGGACGCAGGGCATCTAACCAACTTAAATCAGCAAAACCACTGCCAAAATCATCGATTGCGGTGATAAAACCACGCTTAGCATAACTCTCGAAGATGCGGACTAATTTCGCTCGATCGACAATTTGCTCACCCTCTGTCACTTCGAACATGATTTTGTGAATATCAAACCCATACATGTCAGCGGCTTCAATCGTCGCGCGGATACAAGTCTCAGGGTTATACACGGCATTAGGCAGAAAGTTGATACTGAGCATCTTATCGAGTCCCAGTTTGGAGGCGGTTTCTATCGCTTTAACTCGGCAGGCCTGATCGAAATAGTACTTGTTGCTTTCGTTAATCCGCTCAAACACCCATCCAGCGCCCTCTCCATTGGGCCCACGGACAAGGGCCTCATATCCGTGGATCTCACGACTAGGCCAATGAATGATAGGTTGAAATGCCATGCGAATTTCAAATCCTAATGACTTACCACTTAAGCAATCCATGCATGTTTGCTGCTTTATTCGAGCGGGGAAATCCATAAACGGCCTCCTTAACATCACCTTACTAGTGTGAGGATAAATGTTTAAATTTGCCAGTTTTTACTGTTCATCATGTTAATAAAATCTTTCACCACAAGGTGTTGGCATTTCATCATGAGCACTTACCTCACCCACGCAGACCACAAGGTAAATCAGGCTTAAGTAGTATTCGCGAGTTTAACCTGCAAAATTTAACAAATGTAAATGATAACGAATATCATTAACTTAACCGTACGCTTACGTTATATTGTGCTCACTTTTCCATCCCATCCCCAAAATATCAGGCTTAATGATGAACACACTGCGCTTGTCCACACTCTATTCAGCAATAATCATTGCACTATCGACTGCTATGCCAAGCTATGCCGATGAGGCCGCTCCCAATGAAAATGTCGATGAAAAAATTGAAAAAATAGAAATCAAAGGCAGTTATATTGCAGGTTACAACGCCAGTACGGCCAGTGGTGCTTCAAAATTAGAATTGCCAATCAGTGATATTCCGCAATCTGTCTCTGTGATTACCAGCGCGCAAATGAGCGACTTCCAACTCACCAATATCAATACTGTTTTAGATACAGCGACGGGTGTCAATGTTGAACGTATCGAGACTGACCGTACTTATTACACCGCCCGCGGCTTTGATATCACTAATTTCCAGATTGATGGTATCGGCCTACCATTAAGCTCCGGCAGTAACCATTCTGACGAAGATACCGCCATTTATGACCGCGTTGAAGTGATCCGCGGCGCCAATGGTTTAATGACAGGTGTGGGTAATCCCTCAGCCACGGTTAACTTTATTCGTAAGCGCCCAACGGCAGACAATCAATTTAACATTAATGCCAGCTACGGCAGTTTTGACAACGCCCGCCTTGAACTCGATGGCACAGTGAATTTGGGCGAAAAAGTCGCTGCCAGAGCGGTGGCGGTGAAGCAAGTTCAAGATTCCTATCTTGATCGCTATCAACAAGACAAGAATGTCCTGTATGCCATGCTTGAGGCACAATTATCCGATAACACCACTCTTTCACTCAGCCATGCTTACATTAAAAATGACACAGATGGTGGCCTATGGGGTGCACTGCCGCTGTATTATACCGACGGTAGCGCGACCAATTATGATCGCTCTACTAGCACCTCGGCCAATTGGTCATCATGGTTAGTTGAGAAGCACAATACTGTGGTTGAGCTAAGTCATTACTTTAACGATGACTGGCACCTGCGTGCGACTTACTCGCATAAATCAACCGATGAAGACACCCAGCTTTTTTATGTTTACGGCACACCAGATAAAACCACAGAGCTAGGTCTGACCGGTTACGGCAGTGAATACGATGCAACGGAAAGCAGCGATTTGGCCGATGTGTACGTTAAAGGCGATATCAATTTGTTTGGCCGTGAACACCAGTTAGTTTTTGGCCTAAACTACTCAACGTCAGACAAACAAGAACACTCACTCTACGACTACACCACAGGCAATGGTTTCCCTGCCATGCCAGACCTCAATACGTGGGAAGGCAATACGCCCTATCCCACCTTTGCCGACAGTCCATTGGGGAGCGATGTTAACTCAACCCAAAAAGCCGCTTATTTCACTGGACGGTTTAATTTGTTTGAAGACATGCACTTAATTACTGGTGGCCGCTTTAACCAATGGGAAGCAAAAGGTGAATCCTACGGTGAATCACGGGATACCGATGCACAAGATTTCATCCCTTACCTAGGGCTTGTCTATCGTTTTATGCCAGAACTGGTCGCCTACGCTAGCTATACCGAAACCTTCCTCGCACAAATTAAAAGAGACATTAACAATCAATTGATTGACCCAGTGACAGGCGAAAGTCGTGAGGTCGGTTTAAAGAGCGAATTATTTGATGGTAAGTTAATCGCCAGCCTCGCCTACTTCGATGTCGAACAAGTGAACTTGGCTGTTCCACTCAACAGCAATCCTGATAACACGATTTTTATTGCTGGTGATGGGATCAATAGCAAAGGTTACGAACTGGATATAGCGGGAGAGGTTTATCCGGGCTTACAGGTGAGCTTAGGTTATACCGACTTCAACATTAATGGCCGCGATGATGTTGCCAAACTGGTAAAAGAATACACGCCAAGTAAGTTATTTAAGTTAAGTGCCGTCTATGAATTTGAGCAACTCGAAGGCTTAAGCTTTGGTGTTAACATGCGCTGGCAGGATGATATCTCTCGCACACAGGATGACGTAGTTGCTGATGGTTTTGCCAATGCGGGTGACCCTATTATCACGAAACAAGATGCCTATGCTATCGTCGATTTGATGGCGCGCTACGCATTTACCGACAATGTTAGCCTGACCGTTAACGCCAACAACATCACCGATGAGAAATACCTCAACAGCCTCTATTGGGCCCAAGGTTTCTACGGTGCACCAGCCAACTATAGTGCAACTGTAAGCTGGAAGATGTAACCCTAGCGGCAGCCAATAAGAACTGGCGAACAAAAAGGGCAGACTCGATTTAAGTCTGCCCTTTTCTATTCTTCAGCACTTATTACTTCAACACTGACTACTTCAACTTATAAATCACTTCGATTCTATCTTCTATGCTCACTTGGCCGTACTGATAGCTCTCGGCGGCGCCCATGGCATCGGCTTTGGCGCTCATGCGTAACATGACAGGTTGCACGGGGCGTTGATCGTAATAACGGATCTGCCAGATCTTACCTAGGTTCTCCCCAAAACCTTTAGCCAAAGACTCGGCTTTTTGTTTGGCATCCACAATTGCAGCTTGGCGTGCCTTGGCGACATATTCCGCTTCTTTGCTCGATTTAAGGGCGATGTTATTCACCCGATTCATGCCCTCTTCCAAAGCCGAATCTAAGATTGCATTTAAGCGGCTAAAGTCTGTTACCGTCACGGTAATTTGACGACTGGCGGTGTAACCCGTCAGCTCTGGCGCCTTATCCTGCACATACACGTATTGCGGTTGAAGATTTAAATTCGCGCTCTGGATCTGGTCTTTAGTCACTCCCGCTGCGGTGAGACGGGCGATAAACTTAGCCACGGCGGCATCGGAATTATCCTTGGCGGCTTTAGCGGTTTTTTCGGTCACGGCCACTTCCACATTCACATCCGCCATATCGGGCTCGACTTGGATTTGGCTGACCCCCATGGTTTCAATGTGGGGGAAATCGACCTCAGCGGCGAGCACTGCTGGCGCCATAAACGTACTCGAAAAAAGACCACCCGCTACCAATACCGCTAAAAGAGAATTTTTCATAACTTACTCCAAAATAATGTGCTTATAGCTAAACCACTTCAAATAGAACGCATATTCAAACGAGACGGCTAACACGACTGTGTCGCTTATTTAGCGCTTAGGCTATCAGTAAAAAGTGCCAATACCTGTACCAATATGTAACAGCATCAACAAACTGTCTCTTGCTCGCTATAAACGCGGCGGATTTTAAAAAGGGTTAATTTTTCTGAAAAATATTTAGCTCTTTTTATCCCTATGAGTTCGACTGCGGATCTCTAGCGGATATCTCTATACCCACACCCAAAATAGGCCTTAGGGTTAACTGGCATATTCAGCGCCCCAGTTGTACACTTTTCAGCCAAAGCTACTGTACCTTTTAACCACTTCAGGTATAATCCGCCATCTTTTTTAAGGCGGCTTATACCTCAGCGAGAAACCATGACAGTTGAAACTTTTAAACCCAAGCAAACGACCACGCTTGATATCCCAGTAAAAACATTAGAAGCAGCAAGCACTAATGCTGTTACCACTGGGAATCGCATCGGTTTCGTGTCTTTGGGCTGCCCAAAAAACCTCGTGGATTCAGAGCGTATTCTGACTCAGTTACGCATCGACGGCTACGAAGTGACTAACAGCTACGACAATGCCGACTTAGTTATCGTCAACACCTGCGGCTTTATCGATGCTGCGGTTGAAGAATCTCTGGATGCTGTGCGTGAAGCCTTAGAAGAAAACGGCAAAGTGATCGTAACTGGCTGCCTTGGCGCCAAAGAAAACCAAATCCGCGAAGTGCACCCAGATGTGTTAGAAATCACTGGCCCACACAGCTACGAAGCTGTGTTGAAGCACGTTCACAAATATGTGCCTAAGCCAGAACACAACCCTTTCACATCATTAATCCCACAAACTGGGGTTAAGTTAACGCCTAAGCATTACGCTTATTTAAAGATTTCAGAAGGTTGCGACAACCGTTGTACTTTCTGCATTATTCCTTCACTACGTGGCGATCTCGACAGCCGCCCAGCGGGCAGCATCTTAGATGAAGCCAAGCGTCTAGTTGAATCAGGCGTACAAGAAATTCTAGTCGTGAGCCAAGATACCTCGGCCTACGGCAAAGACAAAGGCGGTCGTACCGATTTTTGGAACGGTATGCCAGTCAAGCAAGACATTACTAGCCTAGCGCGCCAACTGGGTAAAATGGGCGCTTGGGTGCGTCTGCATTACATCTATCCATACCCATGGGTTGACGATCTGATCCCGCTGATGGCCGAAGGTTTAATCCTGCCGTATCTGGATATTCCAATGCAGCATGCAAGCCCACGTATCCTGAAGATGATGAAACGCCCAGGCCGTGTTGACCGTCAGTTAGAAGCGATTCAACGCTGGCGTGAAATTTGTCCCGATCTAGTGATCCGCTCGACCTTCATCGTCGGCTTCCCAGGTGAAACCGAAGAGGATTTCCAAATCCTGCTCGATTTCTTAAAAGAAGCCCGCCTCGATCGCGTCGGTTGCTTTAAGTATTCAGAAGTGGATGGCGCTGTCGCCAACACCATCGCCGAACTTATCAGCGAAGAAGTGAAAGAAGACAGATACCACAGATTTATGGAAGTCCAAGCCGAGATCAGCGCCGAGCGTTTAGCCCGTTTCGTTGGCCGTACCTTAGATATTCTGATTGACGATGTAGACGAAGAAGGCGCCATTGGCCGCAGCTTTGCCGACGCACCAGAAATCGACGGTATGGTGTTCATCAATGGTGAAACTGAGTTGGAACCTGGTATGTTGGTTCGTGCTCGCATCATCCATTCAGATGAACACGATCTGTGGGCTGAAGTAGTCGACGCTGATACCCAAGACTAAGTTATTCTGATACAGGACAGGCTATGACTCAAAAAGCGAACCTCTGGTTCGCTTTTTGTTTTTTTATCATTCGATGCACCGTAAACATTAACACTGCGAATGCTTCAGCATCCTTACTCCACTGTTTCGCCTCACTATTTCTTTCGCTCATTTATCAGCAGCTAGGCTGAGACATTATGTATTAAGCAATAGATATTAAGCATCTGGCCCCAACATCTTATTGGCATCGACCCAAAGCTCGAATTCTTCTGCCGTGACAAACTCAAGTTCTAAGGCCGCTTGGCGCAGCGTCTTGTGTTCGCTATGGGCTTTTTTGGCGATCTTAGCGGCCTTTTCATAACCGATATGTTGATTCAACGCCGTCACTAGCATGAGTGAGTTTTCCACATGCAGAGCAATTTGCGGTTCATTTGCCACTATGCCGACCACGCAATGGTCATTAAACGACTGACAAGCATCCCCCAATAAGCGCCCCGATTGCAGCACATTGGCGATAATCATCGGCTTAAACACATTGAGCTCAAACTGACCATTGCTGCCACCAATGCCAACGGCGACATCATTGCCCATGATTTGCGCGCAGACCATAGTCATGGCCTCGACCTGAGTCGGGTTCACTTTGCCCGGCATAATCGACGAACCCGGTTCATTTTCAGGCAGGAATAACTCAGCGATGCCGCAGCGTGGGCCAGAACCTAACATCCTAATATCATTTGCGATCTTCATTAAACCTACCGCCGCGACTTTATAGGCCGCCGACAGGGCGACTAATTCATCGTGGGCAGCAAGGGCGGCAAACTTATTCGGCGCCGTCACTAAGGGCAAGCCTGTGAGTTTTGCGATATTGTCCGCCACCTTAACGGCGTAATCCTTATGCGTATTCAGCCCAGTGCCGACAGCAGTCGCACCTAAGGCTAACTCGGCCACCCGCTTGAGACTGTGCTCAATGCCTTCGATGCCATGACTTAATTGCGCGGCGTAACCCGAAAACTCTTGGCCCAAGGTTAACGGTGTCGCATCCATAAAATGCGTGCGGCCGATTTTAACTAGGTGCGCAAACTCCTCGGCCTTGTGCTGCAAGCTCTGCTGTAGTGACGTCATGCAGGGCAAAACCAGCTCAACGGCTTGACGATAGGCAGCAATGTGCATGGCGGTGGGAAAGGTATCATTGGAGGATTGTGAGCGGTTAACATCGTCATTGGGGTGCAAACATTTAACTGCATCGGTGAGTTGTCCACCCGAGAGCACATGGCCGCGATAGGCGATCACCTCATTGACGTTCATATTGGTTTGCGTGCCCGAGCCCGTTTGCCAAATCACCAAGGGAAATTGCGTATCGAGTTCGCCCGCAATCAGCTCATCGCACACTTGGGCAATCAGTTGGGCTTTAGCTTGAGTCAAAGTGCCGAGTTGTTGATTGGTGATGGCGGCGGCCTTTTTGAGATAACCAAATGCATGGATCACTTCAATCGACATTGACGCTTCGCCCCCGATACGAAAGTGCTGCCGCGAACGCTCGGTTTGCGCGCCCCAATAACAATCAGCGGGGACTTTTACCTCACCCATAGTGTCCTGTTCGATTCGATATTGCTGTGCCATGCGCATCTCCTTCGCTAAAACCCTCTAAGCGTTCACCATACTCGCTCAGGGTAAAAGTACCAATTCATTCCAAGCTAAGCTCTCAGAAGGAAAGCGACTATCGACAATAAGGCTGATTTAAGCGTAAAGACGGATGTTGAGGCTGGCGAAGTAGCAGTAACGGGCAGGACTAACGAGGGACTAAAGCAAGCGGGCTAAAACAGGGGAAATAACAGATCAACAAAAGCTCAGACGTAGAAAGTCAAAAGGGGCATCGCCCTTGTGCTGATGCCCCTTTCGGTTTTGTGCATTACGGTCGTATGACCCTTTGCCCTTTTTCGCTTTCTCGGTACGGGTCCTAAATAAAGGACTCGTCACTAACGCTTTAAGTGCGTTGTCGGTAATGGTGCCTCGGCCACTTTCGTGCTCTAAGGTCATATTTTGCGGTTTTTGCTTAGTCATTTTATCCCTCACTGCTTAATGAAAGTTAAGCCCATGGCCTAACAGCGCAAACTATAACGCAATCAAATCAGATGTACAGAGTTTGTGCACTCCAACATAAAAAATGGCTTTGACTAGTAGGAAAGTATGATAGATTATTCAAACAAAAATAATATATTAAGCTTAATAATCAATAAGATTTAGTTAATGAATTTTAAGATTTAGTTTACGGATTTTGCCATAACCTTTATTGGCACTCAGGTTACACTTTGTAATCGACAGATAAGGAGATCAATTTGAAATCCACCTTAGTCGCTCAACCTTGGCTCGGCGCACTGCTTTTGCTGATGACGCTTCAAGCCCCGCTCGCCAATGCCTTTTCCAGTTCAGACGCCTGCGTGATTACCATGGGGTATCGCACCAGCGAACGCTTACCTTTTATTGGAGATGAGCCCAATAACACGGGATTTTATCACGACCTTTACCAAGCGGCAGCGGACAAGATTGGCTGCAAACTCAATGTGGTGCGCGCACCTAAATTACGCATACTGCGGGATCTCAAACTCGGCAATATCGACTTTTATCCCGGGCTTAACTTCACCGAAGATCGGGCTAAATACGCGCATTTTATCCCTAATGGACTTTCAGAACGCGCCATAGGCATTAGCCGTGCGGGCGCCGCCGATATTCGCTCGATTGAGCAGTTGGTCAACAACAAGATGACCCTCTTAATCGCCCCCGGCAGTTACGACTTTGGCGGCCTGCCGGACAAAATACAAGTACGTAAACCGCCTGAACTCAATGTGTCTAAAGCCTTGGATTATTTGCTTTCAAACCAAGGGGATTTTTTCATCTACGATCAAACCACACTGCATTATTACCTTAACGATCGCGACCCCACTCAGTTCAAACTCCACTATGACTGCTGCCAATCAGCGCAGGAAATGTACCTCGGCTTCTCGAAAAAAAGCCGTCACTACCGCGGTAGGCACAACCCAAACTATCGCGCCGATACCCCCATCAGCCCAGACAATAATCCCACAGTGTTAGCGCCTGATTCTAAAGCTTTCCAGTTTGCCAAAGCACTCGCCGCCATGGATTCCCAAGGCGAAACTCAGCGGCTGTATAGCAAGTATTTTGGTTAGCTCGCATCTTAAAAACTCATCCCACCTTTGACGGCCGATAAGACAAGGTTCCATTGATACGCTTATCGATGATTGATGATTGATGAGCACAATGTTTAAAGAGTCAAAGAAAATCATGGCCTAAGTGATTCAAGTGCGAGGAATTTACCTTCTGCTCAAGCTCAATTCTGTTTTTAACTCGCTTTGTTACCCTCTGCGACAATATGCCGCACCTGCCACACTGAGATGCTCTTTATAATGCAGCGCAATTAATCCAAGTGAATGGAAGACAATAAGATGGCTGCAAATTCTGCGTATTTATCTCACCCGTTTAAAACTTCAGTAATTTCCTCATCCCTCGCAATCGCCATGGGCTTATCGTTAGCACCGCAGGCAATGGCCGATGACAGCGAGTTAGCCAATATTGAACGCTTAGAAGTCCACGGCCAACAGACCGAAAACCGCAACACGTTAGGTTCGGCTGAAAACCTGCTGAAAGGACAAGGAGTAGATTTCTCCGAAGCGGGTGGCGTATCGGCCCTGCCTATCCTCAATGGCATGATGGGCGATCGCATTAAAGTGTTAGTTGATGGTGCGGACATTACCGCTTCCTGCGCCAACCAAATGAATCCACCGCTGTCCTATATTTCCGCCAATCAAGTCACCACAGCCGAAGTGATTGCGGGTGTTTCGCCCGTCAGCGCGGGTGGCGACAATATCGCGGGTGTGATCAAAGTCAGCAGCCTTAATCCTAAATTTGGCGAAAGCGATAGCATAAAGTGGAATAGCGGCGATATCTCAACGGGATACCGCAGCGTGAGTGATACCTTGCTACTGGGCACCAATGCCACAGTTGCCAGCAAAAATATCAGCCTTAGCTATCAAGGCGCCTATGAAGATGCCAACAGCTATAAAGATGGCAATGGCGATAAAGTCATAGATACTCTATACCGCGCACAAAACCATGCATTGACCGCCGCATGGCGCGATGAGACTCAACAAGTTGCCATCAAACTGACCCATCAAAATATTCCATTCCAAGGTTTTGCTAACCAATACATGGATATGACGGATAACAAGAGTTACGGTGCCCTCGCCCGTTATCAACTCAAACTCGACGATGACGGTGAGTTCAGCGCCCAATTCAATTGGCACGGCGTGAAGCACGAGATGGGCTTTTTCACCCCAGAGAAAACCGGCAAGATGCCGATGAACACTGAAGGTGATGACTACAGCTATCAACTGCACTGGCGCTTGCCAATAGGCGATGACAGCACCTTACTGGTCGGCCAAGAATATTATAGCTACCAGCTCGACGATGTTTGGCCTGCGGTGCCTGGCACTATGATGGCGCCCAATGACTACATCAACATCAACGATGGTGAACGCCGCCGCGCCGCCGTTTATGGCGAATGGCAGCAAGATTTAAGTCAAAGCTGGTGGTTATCGGCGGGTGTTCGCTTTGAGTATGTCACCACCAATACAGGTGAAGTCCAAGCCTATAGCAACATGCCTATGATGGGCATGCCGAATATGGATGCCGCTGCGGCGCAGGCCTTTAACGAGATGGACAGAAAGCGTGATGATAATCTGATCGATGCCACCTTACTGGCGCGCTATCAATTATCGACTAATCAACAACTTGAGTTTGGTTTAGCCCGCAAGAATCGTGCACCGAATCTGTACGAACGTTACAGCTGGGGCCGCGGCACTATGGCGACCACTATGATAGGTTGGTATGGTGATGGTAATGGTTACGTAGGTAATCCGGATCTTAAACCAGAAACCGCCCATACCCTGAGCGCAGCCTACAAATATAACGGTGATAGCTGGCAAGTCTCGACCACAGCTTGGTACACAGCTGTGACTGACTATGTCGATGCCGAAGTCATTGGTAGCTTCAACCGCACCAGTTCGCCTGATGGCAAACGCAATATTCTCCAATTCACTAACTTAGATGCCAATCTCTATGGCGCACGTTTTAATGCGCTCTATCAGTTTGCCGAAACCAGCACAGGTAAATGGCAAGTGTTAGGCAAAGTGAATGTCACCCGTGGCGAGCGAGATGAAGGTGATGAACCTTTATATCAAATCAAGCCGTTGCAAACAGAGCTGGCACTGCAACATCAGTTAGGTCAGTGGGAAAACAGTCTTTCATGGCAATGGGTTGCGACCAAAGATCGCGTAGATGACCGCCGCCTTGAAAATGAAACCGACAGCTACTCCTTGCTCAATTTGAACAGCAGTATGAAATGGCAGGATCTGACTGTCACCTTCGCCGTGAATAACCTGTTCGACAGCTACTATGAGCTGCCACTGGGCGGCGTAAGTGTAGCGGAATTTAAGGCCGATAATACCAATGGCTTTAACCAAATTGCCGGTGCAGGTCGCTCGTTCGAACTCAACGCAAGCTATGCATTTTAACGACTGATTTTAAAGGCACTGTTTTTAACAACAGAGTTTTTAACAGCGCGGATTTTTAGGTCGAACAGCTCTAATCCAAACGTTAAACAAAAAGGGCAAGCAGATTAAGTGATTAATCGCTTGCCCTTTTTTTATGCTCAAACCACATTCATGCTACTAGCGCTAAAGTACAGGCACTAAAACGCTGAGACGACTTAAGCGCTATGCAGCACGGCTGAATGAGTGAGACTATGAATTAGTTACCCGCAATCTTCATTTCAGATAACAAGATACCGCCGGTACGAATCGATGAGCGCAGATCAAAATCCTTACTCACGGCTTGCACGCCACGGAACATCTCTTTTAAGTTACCCGCGATAGTGATCTCTTCCACTGGATATTGGATCTCACCGTTTTCAACGTAGAAACCCGCCGCACCACGGGAATAATCCCCCGTGACCATGTTCACGCCTTGACCCATAACTTCGGTCACAATCAAACCTGTGCCCATGTCTTTCACCAATTCGTCGAAGGTTTGGCCTGTGTGGCCGAGCGTCCAGTTATAAATACCGCCCGCATGGCCCGTGTTGGTTAAGCCTAACTTGCGCGCCGAGTAGCTGGTCAGCAAATAGGTTTCTAACATGCCGCGGTCAATAATGCGTCTATCTTGGGTCGCCACGCCTTCACTGTCGTAGTTCGCACTCGCTAGAGCGCCGAGTAAATGCGGCTGCTCTTCAATATTGAACCAATCGGGGAAAATTTGGGTGTTGATCGAATCCAATAAGAAACTGGATTTACGGTATAAACTGCCACCGCTGATCGCACCGATAAAGTGGCCGATTAACCCTGTGGCGATATCTGGCGCTAATAAAATGGGTAAACGCGTCGTCGCGATCTTGCGCGCACCGAGGCGGCTTACTGTCTTCTCGGCGGTCTTTAAACCGACCGCTTCAGGTGCAAGCATCTCGCTGAATTTACGGGCGATAGTGTAATCGTAATCCCGTTGCATATTGCCTTCACTATCTTCACCGATCACGCTGCAACTTAAGCTATAACGCGAGCTGCAATAACCGTTTAAGAAACCGTGGCTGTTACCATACACTTTAACCGCAGTGTGAGCATTGGCACTGGCGCCGTCGGAATTATTGATACGTGGATCGGCATCGAGCGCTGCAGTTTCGGCGCGGATCGCTAGTTGTGCTAACTCATCGGGGGAAATATCTTGTGGATAATACAGTTGAAGATCGCGGTTCTGAGTTGCCATCAAGGCTTTATCGGCAAGACCACTGAATGGATCCGGAGAAGTATAACGGGCGATATCGTCGGCCGCTTTCACCGCTAAGGCAATGGCCTCTGGACTTAAATCCGACGTCGATGAACTGCCCTTGCAACCATCGCGGTAAACCGTAATCCCTAAGGCACCATCTTTATTAAATTCAACGGTTTCAACTTCTTTTAAACGGGTAGAAACCGACAAACCTTGTTGTTTACTGATCGCCACTTCGGCAGCGTTCGTTCCTAATTTGTTGGCATATTCCAGCGCCACGGCCACCGCATCTTTCAGCGCGCCCAATTCACTATCGATTCTGTTCAAAGACACAAAGCTACTCTTTCGTTGTCGGCAATGACGCTAGCATAACAAACACAAATCCCATTCACATTAATTATTAGCGTGACACTGAGTCGCGGTCCAACACTAGGCTAAGGCGCAAAAGGGGCTCTGGTCTTTGTTTCAACACATTCACCTAGGCGATTTTTGGCTGGAGATGTTATTATTAGCCAGTTATTTACTTGAGGTTTTATCGATATGAAGATTGTTGGTGATTCAGAACATTTTAAACAGCCCTACGACATAGATGAAGATTATGTCAGCAGTAAAACAACGGACAAGCGTGATAGCGAAGCCGTGCAAAAAGTCGGTATGGAGCTTGTTTCACTGAGCAAAACTCAGCTAGATAAAATCGAGCTGGATGAGTTTTTGTACGACGCTATCCTGCAAACACGCAAAATCAAGGTTAATACTGAGGCGTATCGTCGCCACATGCAGTATATCGGCAAATTGATGCGTAATTTTGATATCGAGCCTATTAAGGCTTCACTCGCTATCGTGTTGAATAAAAACAACAACGAAACTGCGAAGTTGCAGATGTTCGAAAAAATGCGTGAACGCTTACTCACCCAAGGTGATGCTGAAATTCAAACCTTAGTTGAGCATTATCCGCAATTAGACAGACAAAAACTGCGTACTTTGGTGCGTCAAGCGACCAAAGAACTGGCCAAAGGTCCAGAATCAAAATCATCTAAAGAGCTGTTTAAATATCTACGCAGCGAAATCCAAGACTAATTAACTTCAGCCCCACAAGGATGTTGCTTATGCGACTTAGCAAAACGTTATGTAGCCTAGCTTTGCTTTTTATTGGACTATTTGGACTCGGGGCCTGTAACGGCCCTGCGGACGAAGATAACGGTGGCACAGATGCCACTGACGGTATTTATAAACTGTCTATCGACTTTAAGACCTTATCGGGTTCTGAATGCGGCAGTGTTACTTCACTCCAAAGTTTCCCTAAAGACACAGGTTTTTGCGCAGTCGCGAAGTTAAAGAAAGGCTCAGCTACAGTGAGCAAGCAGAAAGTCGACTTTACGACAGACCTTGGTGTATTAACACCTAATAGCAAACTAACAGACAATAACGGTGAAGCCATTATTATCGTTAGTAATCCTGATTTACTTGTCAATGCAGGGACAATTACTGCAACGACAACTCCAAAAGATTCCACAACGGCGCTAACAGCTACGCGCAAGTTTGAGTTTTTAGGTGTTAGCGATGGTACTTCTCCTGCAGCACCTAAACTCAGCGCCAGTATTTTAAATAGCTCAGCCTTAGTGACTCGCTTCAAAGTCGATGAGTCGGTACAACTGCAAGCCATATTGCTCGATAGCGAAAGCAACGGCATCGAAGGCGCGAAAGTGACGTTCAGCGCCGGCTCTGCAGCGCTGAATCCTGCAAGTGCATTAACCGACAATCAAGGTATTGCCCAGGTGCCTTATACGCCAAGTGCAACTGAATTAGGGGCAAACTCCCTCACGGTCACAGTGGACTACCAAGGTCAATCGCTGCAAACCAGCAGTCTGTATGAAGTCTTGAGTAAAGATGCGGTCAATCAAGAAGGTACGCTGAAACTCGGCTCATTCAATGGCGCTGTCTTTACTGAAGGTAAACTGGCGAGTACCTTAACGGCCGATGCCAATGGCGCATATAAGATCAGCGCAGGTGGCAGCTTTGGGGTGACCGCAAGTTTAGTCTTAGAGGCCAATGACGGTACTATTACCCGAGTGCAAACCCCCTCTTCCATCAGCTTTAGCTCAGATTGCACCAACAGCAATAGTGCGACACTCGATACCCCAGTGACGACCTTATCGGGTAATGCGAGCTCAACCTTCCAAGACACCAGTTGCAGTGGCAACAGTGAACGTAGCGACCAAATCATCGCCACGACAGTAGCAGGTAATCAGACGCTAACGGCAAATTTCCCATTTACTCTACAACGCCAAACCCTTGCCAGCTTAAGTTTTGAGTCAGCAGAGCCAGCACAAATTCGCATCAAAGGTGCGGGCGGCACAGGTGCAAGCGAATCCTCTTTAGTCAGCTTCAAAGTCACCAGCGCTAATGGCCAACCCGCAGCGCAGCAAGAAGTCAGCTTTACCTTAGACACTGTGGTTGGTGGTTTAAGTTTTGCTAATGGCACTGCGAATGCGCAAAGCCTGACTAACTCCCAAGGTATCGCCAGTGTGCGCGTATTATCCGGCACTGTCCCCACACCTGTGCGTGTGGTCGCTACCGCCGTTGATACTGATACTAAAGAAGTCATCACTAGCCAATCTGAACAATTAACTGTAAATACTGGTCTACCGCAACAGCTTGGGTTTAGCCTATCAACGACAGTATTCAATCCAGAAGCAGGTGACTTTAATGGTGAAACTGCCACTATCACTATTCGAGCCTCAGATAGTTTCGGTAATCCAGCGCCCGATGATACCGCGGTCAACTTCACCACAGAAGGTGGTGGCATAACCTCTCCATGTTTAACTAAAAATGGCACTTGTAGCGTCGTTTGGACATCACAATCAGCACGCGTACCCGATCACCGCATCACGATTCTCGCTTATGCCTTAGGTCACGAAACCTTCTTCGATACCAATGGCAATAACATCTTCGATGATGCCGATATCAGTAAAGACATCAATGGCATGCCTGTGACCGACTTGGCTTGTTTAACGAATTCAGGCGTCCCGAAAAAATGCACAGGTAATGGCATGGACATCGAAGCCTATTTGCCTAGTGGTTTCAGTGATCTAGGTGATGCGTTTAGGGATGACAATGAAGATGGCATTCGGAATTCAGCCGAACCATTTTGGAATACCCAAGCAAAAGAATATAGTTTTGCCGATGGTAAATTTAACGGTCCACAATGCGAAAGCGCACTCTGCGGCAAAGGCCAAGCCAATAAAACCTATATCCGCAAAGCCTTAGTAATGAGCATGTCAGGCTCACAGGCTTATCTCAGTGTGATGCAAGACGGTGTGTTATTGCCGAGTGTGAATGACATCAAACCTGTCGCCGTTGGTGCGAGTTCTGAGTTTGTAGTATTTGTCCACGACAGCGCGAATCAAATCATGCCTGCTCAGACAAGTATCGAGCTTTGCGTCGATTGTGCTGGAGCGCCTAAAACCTTCGAAGTGCCCAATACTGTTTATGCTAAAGGCAGTCTAGGTTCGCCGCTGAAATTTACGGCATCGGCCAATGCTAGTGTATCGCTGAAAGTCACAACCCCTAAAAATGTGGTCACTGACAACTTAGGTTTCACAGTGCCATCGCTTTAAAACTCGATTAAGCAAACTGAAAAGACCCGCGAATGCGGGTCTTTTCAATTGGACGTTTGATTAGAAGGCTATGCTGCCTCAATCAAACCCTTGTCAGTTATTAACAATAGCTGCAACGCTATGATCCTATGCAGCAACTAATTTTGTAACTCTACTGCTCGGCGTAAACGTATGCTACGCAGGGCCAAATATAAAGCTCCCGCGGCAGCCCAAATTAATCCCAATTCTAATGACTGTGGCTCTAAGTTCGCCCAAAGCACGCCAATAGTGCCAGCGCCACACAGGGGCAAGACTAAGTATTGCAGGTGATCTTTAAAGGATTGATTACGTCGCTCCCTCACATAAAACTGCACTATGACGGCTAAGTTCACGAAGGTGAACGCCACTAAAGCGCCAAAATTCACTAAGGCTAAGGCCATTTCCAAATCAAATGATACCGCAGACAGCGCCAGCGCTCCCACCAATAAGACATTAAATGCAGGGGTACGCCACTTAGGGTGGATATAAGCAAACCCTTTACGTGGCAGCATGTTATCTCGCCCCATCACATACAAAATCCGTGCAACGCCAGCGTGTGCAGCCATGCCGGATGCCAACACCGCCACTGTAGTCGCCACTAATACGATGGACTGAAATAGGTTTCCTCCAACGTAGAGTGCGATTTCGGGCAATACCGCATCAAGCTGCTGGAAGCGGGAAATATCGGGGAAATAAAGCTGAAGGAAATAAGACACGCCGACAAAAATCACCCCACCAATCAAGGCGGTCAACACGATAGCGCGAGGAATAACACGTTGAGCATCTTTAGTTTCTTCGGTCAGCGAGCTCAAACCGTCAAAACCGAGGAAGGAAAAACACAGAATAGTGGCGCCAGTAAATAACGGCACAATCGCCATATTCTCGGCATAAAAAGGTCGTACGCTCGCAATTGCACCTTCGCCTTCACCAAGGGAAATGCTATAGGCCATTAATGCTATAAACACGAGAATAATGGCGATCTGCACAAACACTATCACCCCATTAAAGTTAGCCACCAAATCAATCCCTTTAAGATTGAGCAGGGTCATTGTGGTCACGAGTGCGAAAATGAAGATCCAAGGTTCGACAGTGGGGAACATGGCGGTTAAATAGATTTTTGCCAACAACATGTTGATCATTGGCATAAACATATAATCAAGCAGTGACGACCAGCCCACCATAAAGCCGACATTCGGACTAAAGGTTTTCTGGGCGTAGGTGTAGGCTGATCCCGCGTAGGGATATTTACGCACTAAGTGGCCATAACTGAACGCGGTAAACAAAATTCCCGCCAGCGCGAATAGATAAGACGTAGCCACATGGCCAGAGGTAATCTCGGAAACAATACCAAAGGTGTCAAAAACAGCCATAGGCGTGAGATAGGCGAGCCCCATCACTACCACTTGCCATAAATTGAGGGTCTGCTTCAAACCCGGTTTGTGTTGACTCATGATCACGCCCCCATTGCACAGGGTTGAACAGCTAACCATGCATCTGCAATTGGTTTTGGCATGTGACTCACCATCAGCACTTTAGGCTTAATGGCTAACTCAACAACTTGATTTACGGCAATGACCGAAAATTCGGCGCACAACAGCCCCATTGATTTGTCCTCATTAAAATAGGTTCAGTCGAACCTCATATCATTTCCGGATGTTTACCGGCCTCAATTGTTTTAAAACGCATACTCTCTAAATAAAAATAACCGAGATACTGAGTACCTCGGCCATTTTTTCGGCGCGCATTCTCCCCCAAAACCAATAAGAAGACAACCCAACAAGGGCACTTTGCTGGCTATCTGCGCGATGAGAGTTAACTTAACGGAATAAGCAGGGATAAGCTCAAGACAGGATAATTTTTCATTTGTATTAAATTTGTTATTGGAAATGAAGCAGATATAGATATAATCGTTCGGCAAAACTAAACAGGGGCCGTTTAATTTGCGAAGCGACTGCTTCATTTGTTTTATCGCATCAAAAGGAAGATGACATGCGTAAAATTACTTTAATCTCTCTGGCCATTGGCAGCTGTTTTCTCGCCGCCTGCGCCGCAAAACCACCTATTATCGCTCAAGAAAAAACCGTTGAAATCGATGGTATTAACTTAGTTTTTGGTGGCAGTTTTGATACAGAACGCAAAAACATTTCACTCTCGGTAAATGGCGACTCTGTTATGAAAGGCACTTTCCCTCCTTATACTCCGACCCAAAACTTGAGCGGTAAATACAAGGATTTCAAAATTTCTAGCCAATGCTATTTCGGTTCAGTGCTCAGCAGCCAAGGTGGCGCATTTGGCGCGATTGCCGGCGTCATTCAAGCGACTAAATCGAGCTCGGGCGATAAGTGCGACATGCTCGTCGATGGTAAAATTGTAGAAAGTCTTTACTTCTAAAGATTAATTACAGAAGTACCTAAACAGCCCCTGTAAAGTACAAGACCTGTAAACACTCGCGAGATGCTCTGTCCCGCGAGTCCCATCAAAGCTGATTAGCTTCAGCCAACAATCTCACTCTGCGTTTAATACCCAAGATCGCTAAGCTAAAAAAGACGGCAAATAAGCCCCAGAGTTGTAGCCATTTTGGCATCACACTCGCCCAACTTGCGCCCATTTGATTGAGTTCTAACATACCCATAATTGCGGGAACGGCAGGGATAAACTGCGAACCTAAAACCAGTGGTTCAGGAATGAGCGCTATCGGCCAGACAAAACCCGACACGAATAGGATTGGCATTGAAATCAACAGCAGCACTTGGGTCGGTAAATCGCGACGGGTAAACAAGGTGCTCATGGCGACCCCAGCAGCAGCGGTAGCCAATAAAAAAGGTAACAACCATAACGCGACAACACCCAGACTAGCCTGAATGCTGACGTGATACCAGTGGTAACAATAGCCGACGTAAAAACTAGTAAAGAAGAGATAAATCAACATAAAGGCGAGTATTCGCCCACATAAGAGTTGTACAGGCGAGACCTGCTGCCAATAGCCTTTCTGGCGCCATTGCCCTGCCCCTAAAATACCTGTGCCTATGAGCAAGGTTTGATGCAAGATCAGCAAAAATAGTCCTGGTACTACATAGGGCGTATAACCTAGGCTTGGGTTAAAGGCGGGCACGCTATTGAGGTGAATCGAGTTGACACTCTGCTCAGCTTTTTTAGGATTTGTGCCTTGGGCCAACATGCCAATCAATTGCACTTGCTTGCCCGCGTCCATACCGGCGCTCACTAAGCCTTCGACAACCGCGGAATAAATCAGGAAATAACTGGCATCGCCGCCATAACTCAACGTCACTCCCTTACCCAGCATTAAGTCGCGGCGGAAACCTTCTGGGATCACCAGTAAACCGTGGGCCTTGCGCGTCTCAATAAAACGCTTCGCCTCGGTAATCGAACCCACTTGGCCTATGACTTGGATTTTTGCACTAGCGTCAGCATGGCGGATCAACTGGCGACTTAAAGAAGAATGATCTAAGTCCACCACAATCAGCTGTTGCTCAGTAGGCACTTGGTTTAAATAGGGTAAAGGATACAATATCGAATAAAACAGCACGCCGCCAAACAAGGTCACTGCGATCGCTTTATCGCTAATAATCGCCTTAAGTTCAGTTAACATCAGTCGCCAGATATTCATCCTATTGCCCCTTCGCAGGCAGAGCTGCGCCCGAGTCAACTACTGCCACCACATTATTCGCGCTAACCGTGCTCGGCAGTAATTGACGCGATAGCAAATAGATCAAAGGCAGCAAACAGATAAAGCCCCAATAACTGCTGAGTTGGCCCGCCACGCTCGGCCAAGTAGCACCGTAACTGACGACGCTCACATGGGACTCAATATAGTGGCTCGATGGCATTATCAATCGCCACCACTGCGCCAATTGCGGCATATCATGGGTGGGGAAAGTGATGCCCATAAAGGCAAACGCGGGCGCAAATAAGGCCGTGCAGAAACTGATGACCCGCGCACTGTCACGCATCACGACAAAGATGAATAACACCAGACTCCAGACCGCCAGTAACATCACCAATTGTGCCACCAGCAATAGGGCTAAACTGCCCGCCATAGGCAACGCGAGATACAAATACAGCCAAGCTAAAATAAAGCTGCCCTGCAGCATCAATATCGGCGTAAACAACACAAATTTCGCCAGCACCTTAGGCCAAAAATGTTCGGTTAAGGTATTTGCTATGCCATTGTTCTGGTTCGTGGGCGCGAGATGCAGCTCTCGATTTAAGCTGTTGGCCATCACTAACATAGATAACAACTGCCACAGCGCAATCAGCACTGGTGGCACTAAGAAGCCTATGTAGTTGTTATTTCGGTTAAACAGCGCCGTTGTTTGGCTTTTGACTGGGCTTAAATTGACTGCCACTTGGGATTTAGGCGTGCCGTTGGCGAGCTGTTTTAAACCTGCGACGTGCAATAAACCGTCACCCAGACTCAGCTGAATTTGGCTTGAGAGTAACTTGCCCACCAGCAAAAATTGGCTGTTGTAGCGCACATCTATGGTGGGCTTGTGGCCAGTGAGCAAATCTTTTTTCATATCATAGGGAAAGACCACGATAGCGTAGACTTTCGCCTGCTGCATCGCCGACACAGCCGCGGCTAAATCGGTGAAGTTTTGTGGCTCTGTCACAGGATTAGCCTTCAGCTGACGGGTCAGCATACGGCTCAACTGACTGTGGTCTTGATCGACAATCGCCACCGGCAGTTGCCTTGGTAAGCCTGCACTGAATAGCCACCACAGGCAGAAAATCCCGATCAGCGGAATATAACTGATCAGCGCCAACTGCCAAGGATCGCGCCACAGGGCACTGAGCTCACGGCGAACTAACGCGATGAGCAAGGCCATAAAGCTTCTGCTCGATGGCTGTGATTCATCCTTAGTCTTGTCGACCGTATTGGCGTTGGGCGTGCGTTCAGTCACGGCTGTTACTCACTGCGCAGCAACACAGACATACCGACACGCAGATCGGCAATCGGCTGGCTTGGACGCAATTCCACTTCGAAGGTGCGCATATCAAAATCGTGGCCGCTCTCGGTCGAGCGCCATGTCGCAAAATCCCCCATCACGCTGATATGGGACACAGTAAAGTCCACATCTTGCCCGAGCGCAGGAATATTCAGCTGAACTTTTTGGCCTTGCTTGAAGCGCTTAAGTTGATCTTCGCGCACTTGGAACACGGCCCATGAATCCTGCATGTCAATCAGGCTCACAATCGGAAAACCGCTCGGCGCTAATTCACCCGCCTGCAATAGCACGTCGCTGATTTCACCCGATTTAGGCGCGCGCATTTGGCTATCTTGCATAATGGCGTTGACTTCTTTTACCGCACCTTCGGCCATACGGGCGTTACCGGCGGCAGCGGCTTTGGTTTCGACCCGCGCGCCTTCCTGCGCCATTTGATACATGGCTAACGCCGCTTGCTCTGTGTATTTCGCCGCTTGCCATTGGGTAAAGGCTTCATCGCGTTTTTGTCTCGCGGCCACTCCTTCATTGAAGAGGTTTTCAACGCGAGTATAAGTGGTTTTAGCCAGCGTTGCCGCTGCCTGTGCCTTGAGCCATTGCTCTTTGGCCGCCATCACTTCTTGGCTACGGGCGCCGTTGTTGGCTTCAAGCTGCATCGCTTTAGCGGCATCACGGCCACCTTCGGCCTGCATCAACTTAGCATCTAACTCAGGGCTGTGGATGGCGAACAACAAATCCCCTTCGGCCACACTGTCACCACGGCGCACCAGCACTTGCTCAACACGGCCTGGCACCTTAGAGGAGACATTGTATTCGCGGGCTTCAATCTGGCCCTGCAACAGGCTCGGCTGCGGACTGTACGCCAGCTTGAGGCCATAGGCCAAGATAAGGCCTAATGCGACCAACGCCACAAGGGCAAGTATTCTGTTAGCGCGCATTGTTTGTCTCCTGCACTTGGGTAGGGGCTGTGGTTTGAGCTGAGTTTCGAGCTATGGTACGACCGATAAATTCATCTAATTGACCACTGATGGCCATTAATCTGGCATAGGCTTGCACATAACGATAACGGGCGGCCAGTTGCTGAGTCTTGACTGCGCTGAGTTTCAGCTCGGCATCGACTCTGTCGATAGAAGTTGAAAGCCCTTGATTAAAGGCGATTTCCCGCAGGCGCAGGTTTTCGCTGGCGAGTTCGAGTGAGGTATCCAGCGCCTTCACTTCTTCTTCGGCCTGTAATAATTGGCGATAACTTTGATCCAGTAACAGACTCAAGTCTTGCCGTGTTTGCGCCTTGGTATAACGGGCCTGCAAGAGTGCACTCTTGGCGGCTTCGACCTTACCACTGCGACCATCGCGGCTTAGAATAGGCACTTTCACACCGACGCCGACCATCCAATCGGGCTCTACCTGAGAAAACAGGCTGTCATCTTCGTAAAGTGTATAATTACCAAAAAGGAAAACCGTGGGGTGATACTTACCCTGTTCTAATGAAACCAAGCCATTGGCCTGCGCTTCCTTGGCTTCGAGCAATTTAAGCGCTGGATGTTGGCTCAGCGTCACTTGGGTGAGCTGACCTAAAGACGGCGCATGCGGCAAGACAAATAGAGGTGACTCAGTACCAACATCGCTTTGCTGCAACATGCGCGACAGGGCGATAACTGCCATTTCGTGCTGACGGCGAGCGCTGCCTAAATTGACTTTGGCATTATCTAACGCGACCTGCGCATTGAGGCGCTCAACCTTAGCGATTTGCCCTTCTCGCTCTAACGCGAGCGCATGGTCAACATGCTTAGTTAAAGAGCCAACAAGATCGGTTTGGGTATTCACCAGCGCCAGCGTGACATCAACGGCATAGTATCTGTCGACCAATAGGGTAAATAAATCCCGGGTGGCGAGCTGTAACTCTTGTTGCTTCTCGGCCACCATAGCCGCGTGTATACCTTGGGCTGCGGTGATCTGCCCGCCCGTATAAATCGGCCACATGGCTTGTAAGCTCGCGCGGAAGATATCTTGCTCGGTAAAAGGTGTGACAAACATTGATCCCGGAATACTCGCCAGTGCTCCGCCAAGGGCGGGTGGCAAAGTGGCGGGATCAAGGGAGGCTAAGGGATTGAGATCCCGAAGATCCAGTTCAATCGGTTTTTCGAGGTGGGTATAACTGCCATTAAGGCTCAAGGAGGGCAGATTTAAGCTCTCGCCCGCCTCTTCTTCACCTTTAGCGCGATTAACTTCCTGGGATTGCGCTTGCAACTTATCGCTCACCTTCAGCACTTGTTGCCAAGCGTCGGTGAAGCTCGTGGGCTGGGCATGGCCAGCCAAAGGCAATAAACAAGGCAAGGGCAGTAAACACAGCCAAGCCACACGTGATAGTTTCATTAACACCTCTAGAGTAGTTACTCTAATTTCCTTTGCGAATGATAACATCCATCATGGTAAGCGGCTAGAAGGACGATCACAGAGGATCGAACCTAGTACTCTTCGACCGAGCGACTAAGGCGATTTATCTCAGTTTTGCTCCTTGGCGCTCAACATGCTCATGCACTGTAACATAGCCATGAGCATACCTTTCCGTATGAGCCCGAAGCCGAATCGAGCCTTACCTATTACCACGCTTATCGCCATCGCGCATCTACAAGCTGAACGAATACTAAGCCGTACCACCCACAGTTAAGCGATCTAACTTCAAGGTAGGTTGGCCTACGCCTACAGGGACACTTTGACCGTCTTTACCGCAAACGCCAACACCTTGATCTAAAGCCATATCGTTACCGACCATAGAAATCTGGCTCATTGCCTCAGGGCCGTTACCGATTAAAGTGGCGCCCTTAATGGCTTGTGTGACTTCACCATTTTCAATCAAATAGGCTTCAGATGCGGAGAACACAAACTTACCCGAAGTGATATCCACTTGACCGCCACCAAAGTTCGGCGCGTAAATGCCCTTCTTGACTGACTTGATGATCTCGCTTGGATCCGACTCACCCGCCGTCATATAGGTGTTAGTCATACGTGGCATAGGCAAATGCGCGTAAGACTCACGGCGACCGTTACCCGTTGGTGCGACGCCCATTAAGCGAGCATTGAGTTTGTCTTGGATGTAACCCTTTAAAATACCGTCTTCAATCAACACGGTTCTTTGAGTCGGCACACCTTCATCGTCGATGCTGAGTGAACCACGACGATTAGGCAAGGTGCCATCATCGACCACAGTCACTAACTTAGAGGCGACTAACTGACCCACCTTACCGCTGAAAGCACTGCTGCCCTTACGGTTAAAGTCCCCCTCTAAACCATGTCCAACCGCTTCGTGGAGCAATACACCCGGCCAGCCATTGCCTAACACCACGGGCATTTCGCCCGCTGGTGCATCGATAGCATTAAGATTGACCTGCGCTTGACGCACGGCTTCACGGGCAAAGGCGAAACACATAGGTAAACCCGTGTCATCGCTTGCCATTAATACGCTGTAGTCATGACGACCACCGCCACCGGCGCCGCCACGTTCACGTTTACCGTTTTCTTCTAAGATCACGCTACAGTTAAAGCGCACCAAAGGACGAATATCGGCCGCTAAAGTGCCATCACTGGCGGCGATAAGGATTTCTTCGTGTACGCCTGCAAGGCTAACAACCACTTGAATAATGCGGCTATCTAAACTGCGAATAAAAGCATCGGCTTCTTTCAGCAGATTGATTTTTTTGACTTCTTCCATTGCCGCAATCGGATCTAAACTGTCGTATAACGCCAAGGCTTTTTGACGTTTAAAGGCTTGAACCTGAGTTTGCTCACCGGCACTGGCAATGCCGCGGGCGGCCTGAGCGGCAGCGCTTAGAGCTGCTGGCGTAATATCATCAGCATAGGCGAAACCGGTTTTTTCACCGCTGATCGCCCGCACGCCCACACCGCGTTCGATATGGAAACTACCGTCTTTAATGATGCCGTCTTCCAGCACCCAAGACTCGTGGCGACTACCTTGAAAATAGAGATCGGAATAATCGATTTTGTGTTGATGTATGGTGTTTAGATAGGTTTGCAACCCCTCTAACGCTAACCCATTCTTCAATAAACTTTGCTCTACTTGTGCTAAAAATGGCATCTATGCTCTCTCTGACCCCAAGGGATCTTGATATTCTGAGTGTAAATTCGCTGTACTAATTCTGTACGTAAATCGCTGTCTAATTCGGTATTGCCGCTCGCCAGTGCGGGCGGTTATTTCAAGCTTGGCTCAAGGAAACGATTATGCTGCACCACGGGCATTTTACGGCGAATACTGTGCAGTTCGGTTAAATCGACCTCAGCCTGCACCCAACCCGTACCCGATTTACGTTCGGCCAAAATGTTGCCCCAAGGACCGACTATTATGCTCTGCCCCCAGGTTTCCCGGCTACCTTCATTATGCTGTCCCCACTGAGCGGCGGCGAGAATAACGCATTGGGTTTCAATCGCTCTGGCCTGTAGCAATACTTGCCAATGGGCTTCACCGGTAACTTTTGTGAAGGCCGACGGCAAGGTAATGATCTCAGCACCCGCAAGACGCATCGCCCTAAATAAGTCGGGAAAGCGTAAATCATAACAGATGGCTAGGCCAATTTTGCCAAAAGGTGTATCGATAACGCTAATGTGATCACCGGGGCAGAAGGTTTCGCTTTCACGATATTGTTTTGTACCATCGGCAACATCCACATCAAACAGGTGCAGCTTATCGTAGTGCCCTAAAGTATCACCTTTATCATCAAACAGATAACTGCGGCTATAGACGCGGCCATCCTCAGCCAGCGCCGGAATAGTGCCAGCCACCATAAAGACCTGATATTTGGCTGCCAATGCACTTAACGCCGACTTGAGCGGACTCTGATGAGCATCACCCGCATAGGCGAGTTGCTGACTTTCGTGGCCACCAAACAGTAAACTGCATTCGGGCAACACGACTAAATGGGACACATCGGCATCCCGTTTGAGTTCGTTAAGCTGCGATTCGATAAACAGCAGATTGGCGCTGACGTCGCGACTGCTCTGACATTGCAACAGGCTGATGTGCATTGTTATCTCCCTGAATTTGCTTAATCGGTTCTACTGCTGGCTGATTCTCTGGTGTGGCAGGCGTGTTCGGCGCTTCAGGCGAAGGCGTCGCTTGAGGTTGCACTAACTTTAAATCGGGCGCTTTAATTTGATCTGTGGCTGGCTTGGGCTCTTCTGACTTTGATTCTTCAGTTCTGGCCTCTTCAGGCTTAACTGCTTGTGGCTCAAGCGCTTCTGATTGTGCTTCTTGAAGCTGTGGCTCAGATTTAGCGTCGCTTGGTTTGACTTCAGTTGACTGAGCTTCAGTTAACTTAGTTTCAGTTGGCTTAGCTGCTGTTGATTGAGCTTCGGTCGATTTCGCTTCTATCGGCTGAGTGATATCGGCGTTATGACTCGCAGCTTCGGTCTGCGCCGCTGGGCGCTCAACTCCAACAACAGGTAAAATAGCCTCGGGAATTTCAATCTCCTTACTCTTACGTTCCAGCTCTTCAACCACAGGTTCAGCCATAGTGCCGGTCACCCGAAAACGAATTTCTGAAATTACTTCAATCACAGGCTCAAGCACTTTTGTCAGCGCAAATGCGCCCAGACCGAGCGTCCACGCACTGGTACTGAGCAATACCACAGTCGGCACACTCGAGGCCAATTGCGGCACAAAGCGGATATCGTAATTCAAACTTTCAGTAGTGAGATCCGTATAGCCACGGACCTTCATATTGCCCGCAATCGCATCCATTTCGGTATCAGTGGTTTTCACTACACCGTTATCAATTTGCAGATTGCCATTGAAGGAGTTGAAATACATGCCCTGACCGAAGACATCGGTGAAATCCAGCGACAGTTTGCGTACCAAAGAATCTAAGCTGAACAAGGAGAAAATGCGCGCGCCCTTATCACTCACCTGAGATAAATGCCCTTTGCCTAAGTCGAACTTCACCTTGCCATTTAAGGTTTCGAGGGAGAAAGCATAAGGCGCACCTTGCCAAGACAAATCCGCGTTAACCTTTAATGGCGCTTCATTCACGCCGGGATCTATGCCCAACTGAGCCGAGAGGTAATTAAACTGAGTGGCGTTCAATTCGACACTCAAATCAGTTTTATTCTGCCCTGCCTGTTGCTGCCAAATACCACTGCCCTGCAAGGTCACATTAGGCGTAGTCAACGACAGGGTTTGGATTTTATAGCCCGCCGCTTGTGGGCCCGCCTGCAAGACTAGCTTGCCAAAAGGCTTATCGAAGAAACGAAAATCTTCCACATTCACGGCCACGGGCGGCAGGTTAGTGAGCACTTGATCGCTGGCAAAATCGGCATCGGTATCCGACTTAACCTCAGGTGAAAAATAGAATTTGCTCGCCACAACTTTGAGGCCTTGGGTTCGCCAGTTGGGATAGAAATCGACCCAGCCGTCAAATTCGTTGGCAACGGTATTAAAACGCCAGCCCGTTTCATTGGGTTTCGCATTGAGCCTAAGCTCGGTCAGCTGTTGCCCTAAAAGGTCGAGGCGGCCAATATGGGAATCGATACTCGCCACCGCAGGGAATAAACTGTCATGGTCGATATCCTCGACGAGGATGCCGGTTTTAGGTAATTTCTCTTGGCCAACAAAGGCATTAATCACAGGTAACCAGTCGGCTAGTTTCGCCTTACCAAGGTCAATTTGAATATGACCTTTTTCAGTATTTCGGGCTTCATCCTGATCGAATAAACGCCCCAATAACAAATCAAAATAACTAAAGTTAGCGCCTTTTTCATTATCGAAACCACCGATAAACTCGGCATGACTCGCGAGCTTTACATCTAAGGTTGCATCATTTTGATCGCCAATAAACTCAGCGACTAAGGGCCGCGGCTCATCTTCGGGTTTGGCAAAATATCCTGGGAATGACAGTTGAGTGCCAACCATATCCGAAGTTACTTTGGCTTGAATTTGATAACCTTTTTCAGTAAACAGCATAGTCATAGCGCCGTCCCAACTGATTTTACCCTGATAGAAATCACTCAAAGGATTATGTAATGCTTCGGGGAGACGATTCAGATCCCAACGACTTTTGAGTAAAAGATTAAGACCGAAATCTTTGCCTTTAGGCTGAGTATCAAAGGTTAAGTTGAGCGGCTGTTCGAACAAACGCGCTTTAATACCTTTACCTGTCACCACCTCATTCGCAAAGTCGACGATACCCGTTACGCCATTAAGCTGCAGTCCGGGCTGGGCAATATACACAGGCGTGTTATCAAAACTAATTTGACCACGAATATCTTCTGCGCCTCCGTCATACAGCGGAATACTGATATCCAAATTGCCAGTCACAGCGCCTTGTACTTGCACGATATCTAAGGTTTTACCCACTGAACCCGCCAAAGGCGAGGCTTGTAACACTTTAGTCGCCGCGCTGCCTTGGGTAGCAAGTTCGGCTTCAATCCTCAGCAGCGTGTGCTCCCCAATCGCGGGAATAAATACATGGGCACCCGTGGCATCCACGTTCATCAGCTTGCCTTGGTTGAGCCAAAGATCCATACGAGCATTTTCAAACAAAGCATTAAGGGATAAGTCTGTGACAACAGGCCAATCGGGTTGAAACTGGAATTGGGCATCCGTTAAAGTAAATGCCGCTTGAAACACGCCGCTATTGTCATCGAAGGGGAACCCGTTTAACGGACCACGCCAAACGACCTGTGCATCTTGGGTCTGACCCGCTTTAAGTCCTGTATCCAAATACTCGGCCAGTGATTCACCCATCGCCTTATTGGGGAAATACTTGTCGGCATTGGCGACATTATTGATATGAACATTGGCGGCCAGCGCCATATGCGCCGCAGCACTGAAATCCAATTTCAGCGCAGCATCTAAGCCTATATCATCGTTCTCAAGCTGCAACTGAGGCACATTTAAACTCAACTCTGCAGTATTGAACTGACCATCAATTACCGAACCGTTAAAGACGAGTGGCGCCGAAAATTCATCCCCAAAATCCACGGTATAAACTTGTGCAGGCAAAGAGAAATACAGCGTCTTGTCTTGCCAATGTAAGTTCAGATCTAAAGGATGAGTATTGGGGATACCGTCGACCTTCTGCCAATGTAACTGTTTCACCTCAGAAGTAGCGAGCAAAGGCTGATCGGCCTTTTGATACAGTCGAATGGGCCCAATACTGGCTTCAGGCGATAAAGCATGCCATTGATGTAATACGGCTTTATCGACTCCGGGGAATAGCGGTAACAGGGGTAACAGGTTTTGAGTGTTAACTTGATTCACATAGGCAAAGAATTCGTCATGTTGACGCTTAGCCGCCAGCGTTAACTGCGGCCAATGCTCACCGTTAGTGACAAAGTCGAGCCCTGAGCTCTGTACTTCCCAGCCTGAATCTTTTGGCTGCCAAACGATATCACCCGCTTGGATTTCAAATCGTTGTGGCACTTCCTTTAAGGTCCATTGCAACCAGCTCGGCTCAAAATGAGCCATGGCAGAACTGATGCTGCGATCGGCAAACGTAAGCCAAGCCTTAAGATTAACGACCCCTTCTAAGGGTAATTTTTTGCTCGCATCATAGGGATTAGGCTGACGCGATGCCCACTCACCTAAGTCTAATGAGTTAGCCGCCAGATAAATCTGCCCCGTTAAGCTGTCGGGATTCGCGCCATCGCCATTGAGATCTAACTGTAATCCCAGAGATTCATGCTCAGAGGCATTATCATCAAGATACAGTTCCCCTGCACCGCGGTGACGCTCGCCATTATTGCGCCAATTTAGCTGGCGTATATGGATCGGGCGAAACTCTTGGCGCAAGCTGAGCAGTTGCACTGTGGCATGGGTTAACGAAAATCTGTCGAGTTGCTTGAGCAATAATGCATAGAGCCAATCAACTTGCGGCGCTTTATTGGTTGCGGCGGGATTATTTTCGCTCAGCTTGTCCATGTTTAACGCGATATGGACACCATCAAAATTGACATCTTCGATACGCGGCGTGAAGGTCAGCAGCGATTGCCAAAAATCTAACTTCACTTGCACATTCTTGATAATCAAAGTGACGGGCAGTTGTTCCTGCGGCGGGATCACTAGATTATCTATGTTAATTGCCGGACCAAACGCTTGCCAGTGGGCGGATAATTCCCCCACTTGCACATCAACCTTATATTCGCTTTTTACGTAATCAACCAGTTGCTGACGCACCCCATCAACCTGTGGCAATAAGCCACGGATCAAACTCACTGCAAGCGCAAATAGCACTAAGATTAGCGCGATAAATTGCCAACAAAAACGACTTAGTTTTTTTGCAGTAAAAGGTGCCGCCACTACATCATCACCACATCGTATTTATGCTGTGAGTACATAGGCTCATTTTGCAAACGTATACGCTTACCTATATAAACCTCAAGCTCAGCAATCAGATGATTTTCATCGGTATGCAGGCTTTGATACACGGCAGGCGAACAGTACAACAGGAACTCATCTGCATCATAGGCGCGGTTTAAGCGGATGATTTCGCGAAACACTTCATAGGAAACGGTCTCAACCGTCTTCATGCTGCCCGTGCCATGGCAGGCGGGGCATTCGCCACAAACCACGTGCTCTAAGCTCTCACGAGTTCGTTTACGGGTCATTTCAACTAAACCTAAGCCAGAGAAACCACTTACATTGGTTTTCACTCTATCCTTAGACAAAGCACTGGTTAAGCTACTGAGCACCCGAGCCTTATGATCCGCCGTCATCATGTCGATAAAATCGATAATAATGATGCCGCCGAGATTACGCAGACGTAACTGCCTCGCTATCGCTTGGGTCGCTTCGAGATTGGTATTAAAAATGGTTTCTTCAAGATTTCTGTGCCCAACAAAAGCGCCGGTATTGATATCTACAGTCGTCATGGCTTCGGTCTGATCGATAATCAAATAGCCGCCAGACTTGAGCTCAACCTTACGACCAAGCGCACGTTGAATTTCGTTCTCCACATCGTAGAGATCGAAAATTGGCGCAGGCCCTGAATAATGCTCAATCTTCTCGGCAATTTCAGGCATAAACTCTTGGGCAAAGGACTGCAACTCGGCAAAGGTGCGGCGAGAATCGACCTGAATACGGTCAAGCTCAGTACCAACAAAATCACGCACAATCCGCACAGGTAAGGCTAAATCTTGATATAAGAGCGACACGCCACTGCGCTTACGTCGCTCACTGACCTTTGACCAAACACGCCTTAAAAACGCCGCATCTTGGGATAACTCATCCTCACCCACGCCTTCGGCGGCGGTGCGGATAATAAAACCACCGTCATCATCGACATAGGGCAAAGTGATTTGCTTGAGGCGACTGCGCTCTTCTTCAAGCTCGATACGCTGGGAAACGCCAACGTGGCTAGAGCCAGGCATAAAGACTAAATAGCGGGAAGGCAGCGTGATGTCGGTAGTCAGACGTGCGCCCTTAGTGCCCAGTGGATCTTTAACCACTTGCACCATAATATCTTGTCCTTGGCGGACTAATTCGGCGATATCGCGGACAACGAAATGCCCTTTCTCAACATCGGCAACGCATTCAGTGTGCGGCACTATGTCGGACGCATGTAGAAAAGCGGCTTTATCTAAGCCAATATCGACAAAGGCGGCTTGCATACCGGGCAACACACGGCTGATTTTACCTTTGTAAATATTGCCAACTAAACCCCGTTTCATCCGGCGTTCAATGTGTACTTCTTGCAGCACGCCATGCTCAACTAAGGCAACCCGTGCCTCAGAGGGGGTTACGTTGATCAGTAATTCTGAACCCATCTTGCGCTGTATTTTATTTGGAATTAAGCGACTGGTATTCACGACTCACCCCATTCGGGAAACTAGATTAATTAATCGAAGTTACAAACTAGAATTTACAAACTAGAAGTTACGCACTATCTAAGCATGAAAACCGAATAAAGGATCAAGGCTAAGGGTAACTTCATGGGGATTCTCGATTAAGAGCCTAAAACTCCCGCAAGGTTCATTCTAACCTCAAGCCGCAATACCAGTAACAAGGCGTTAAATCAGCCCAACCTCGGCTAACAACTCACGTGTTTCAACCAAAGGTAAACCCACGACGCCAGAATAACTGCCTTCAATCGCAGCCACAAAGCAACCGCCAAGTCCTTGGATACCGTAACTGCCGGCTTTATCCATTGGCTCTTGTGAAGCGACATAAGCGTCAATATCGGCGGCCGATAAGGCGCAAAAACGCACTTGTGTTTCGACTAAGCGCACTGAGGTTTTGAAGCTTAAATCTGCATCTGCTTGGTAAGTCAGCGCCACAGCGGTCATTACTGTATGCGTTCGGCCAGATAATTCACTGAGCGTTCGCTTAGCATCGGCCACATCCAGTGGTTTGCCTAATATTTGGTTTTCAAGCACAACGATAGTATCAGAACCTAATACAGCAGGCTGTGACATATCTGCGCATAATGCAAGTCCAGCATGGGCTTTTTCGGCGGCTAAACGGCGTACATAATCCCTTGGCGCTTCACCTTGCTGCACGGTTTCATCGATATCCGGCGCCACTTGCGTGAAACAAAACTCCGGACGACCGAGTCCAATGTACGCCAATAATTCTTTGCGACGTGGCGAAGTTGAAGCTAAAACTAAATCCACAGTTAGCGAACCTTATAATGACGTCGAACCCGACGTAGAATCCAAAATATCCAAGGCCAGATCACTAATCCTGAAATCGCAGGTAAGAATAGATCCGTATCGAACACCGCCTCTTGCATGACAAACTCGACCCAGTAAATCACTAAGTGATACATACAAATGAGCAGCATGATCACCAACGACTGTTGCCACTTAGGGAAATTTCGCAATCGCTGGCAATGCAAGATGGCGACATAAATCACCAAAGACATAGCTAAAGAGCGCACACCTAAGGTGGCACCCAATAAAATATCCAACACTAGGCCTAAGACCCAAGCGGTTAAAATGTTGTATCTATGGGGTAATGCGATAGACCAGTAGAGCACAATCATCAACAACCAGTCGGGACGCCAAGCATCGACCACACTCGGCAAAGGCATAATCTGGCTGATCACGCCGATAAATAATGTCACCCAAACAATGAAGCGCCCATTGGCGGCTTGAAAACTCATTGGTGCACCTCAGTCGCTGGTGGAGTGGTTTCCGTTGCCGGTTTGGCCACAGTGGCTGCGGGTGTAGTCACAGGCTTAGTCGTGTCTGCAGATGTGCCTTCCGCTGGACTCGCACTGCCAATTTTTGATGAGTTTTCGATAAGCGAATGATCCGCAGCGGGGACTGTAGGCTGATTAGGCAAGGTCACACCCGAATCGGGAGACGGCCAAATCAACAACACATAACGAATACGATCTAAAGCCGCTAACGGTTGGGCCGTGACTCGAGCGTAACTTTGGCCATCTTCAGTTAAGACTTCCAAAACCCGTGCGACTGGATAACCTTCGGGGAAACGATTGCCTAAGCCTGAAGTCACCAATAAATCGCCGACACGAATGTCAGTACTCTTGGCCACATGGCGAAGCTCTATCTCATCAAGCTCACCCGTACCATTGGCGACAAGGCGCACATCATTACGGGTAATACGCACAGGTAAACCGTGTGATACATCGGAGAGCAATAACACTCGGCTGGTCATTTCACTGACCTGCACCACTTGGCCAACAACTCCTTGCGCATCCACCACGGGCTGACCGACAAATACACCGCTACGGGAACCATGATTCAGCACCACGTAATGATGGAAAGGATCGCTGGCGACCTCTAGCACTTCGGCCACCATCTTGCGCGAATCCAGATAGGCGGGTGAGCCTAACAGTGCACGCAAACGCTCATTTTCTTGGCGTAAGTGTTCGAAACGCTGTAAGCGTTCACTCATCAGCAGTTGTTGCCGCAGCAGCTCTTTATTTTGCAACGCCAGCATATTGCGGGTGGCAAAACTTTCAGATGACCAGTCAAGCGCCGCACCGGGCACGCTGGCTAAATACTGTAATGGACTAAAGACAGAGGATAGGTTTTGCCGCACAGGATCGAGGCGATGATTAACCACAAGCAAGGCCACCGACAAAATAATTGCCAGTGTCAGACGGAATTGGTTTGAAATACCACGAACAAAAATTGGCTTCATATGAAAGCTAAGGCGGTGATTAACCGCCCTATACCGAAGTTAAATTAGGTTTCTTCGGAGAACAGATCGCCGCCGTGCATATCAATCATTTCGAGGGCTTTACCGCCGCCACGTGCTACGCAGGTCAATGGATCGTCTGCCACCATTACTGGAATGCCGGTTTCTTGCATTAATAAACGGTCTAAATCACGCAATAACGCACCACCGCCAGTTAACACCATACCGCGCTCAGAAATATCTGAAGCTAATTCTGGTGGAGATTGCTCTAACGCCACCATCACAGCACTTACGATGCCAGATAATGGCTCTTGTAAGGCTTCTAAAATTTCGTTGCTGTTCAGTGTAAAGCTACGAGGTACACCTTCAGCCAAGTTACGGCCGCGGACTTCGATCTCTAGCACTTCATCGCCAGGATAAGCAGTACCGATAGTGTGCTTGATACGCTCAGCCGTGGCTTCACCAATTAAGCTACCGTAGTTACGGCGAACATAGTTGATGATCGCATCATCAAACTTGTCACCACCGATACGGACTGAAGACGAATACACTACGCCATTGAGCGAAATAATCGCGACTTCAGTGGTACCACCACCGATGTCCACTACCATAGAACCCGTCGCTTCAGATACAGGTAAACCCGCACCAATCGCAGCAGCCATAGGTTCTTCAATCAAATACACTTCGCGAGCACCAGCGCCCATGGCTGATTCACGGATCGCACGGCGTTCAACTTGAGTGGCGCCAACTGGCACACACACTAGAACCCGTGGACTTGGACGAAAAAAGCTATTGTTGTGCACTTGTTTGATAAAGTGCTGCAGCATTTTCTCAGTCACATAAAAGTCAGCGATTACACCGTCCTTCATTGGGCGGATAGCTTGGATGTTGCCAGGCGTTCTGCCGAGCATTTGTTTAGCTTCTGTGCCGACCGCGGCAACAGATTTCTGACCGGAGCCACCACGCTCACCACGTATAGCAACAACAGAAGGCTCATTGAGCACTATGCCTTCGCCACGAACATAAATTAATGTGTTAGCTGTACCCAAATCGATCGATAGATCATTAGAAAAAATGCCGCGTAGCTTCTTAAACATGTAACTAGCCTGTATTCTGTGGAGTCAGAAGAAAAGAAAAATCAGCTAACTTTATCAATGCCACCCTGATTCCACAAGACCGAGGAGGTTAACAATCGCTAATGAAGTGATTTTTTTTCAAATCGTCCTCTAAAAAACAGTATTTAAGCGGAAAATACTGTTTATTGACGAAAATATCGACAACTAAAAACGAAGAAACATACAAACTAACAACAAATGTCAAACTCAGGAATTGCATTTAAAATCTGTCGCTAGGGTTTCAATCGACCTTCAATAAATGAAACTGATGCGCATTTCATACGAAAGGCTCAGCTCGATTCAATAGCTGAGATAACTCAGATTAGTTTACCTCACGCCAATAGATAATTTTGTCATGCCCTCGGTAGCGACCAAAATACGCACTTGCCCGCGGATCAGTAAGATCTGTTGGTGATACACCATTCCAATTCCAGTACCATTCTAGCCATGGCGGCACATTCAAGGGCGCCGTCACTTGACCACGGTATGGCGCACCACTTGAGGTGACAGCTTGCCAGAGCAACTCAAATTGGCCAGCTTGGAATGTAGCAGTCCCGCCAGAACGTACAACACTTTGCCCCGCCACTAAGTCTGGATCAAAGTTGTAGCCAAGGCCAGCATTGTCCACCTGCGAACCCAAACCATACACAGCCGTTGTGCAGCTATCGTTGGTATTCAATACCCAACTGCTACCATCCCAATATTCGGCTCGAGTCGGCATACGCAGTATTTCTGTCTCAGGACCATAGGTGTTATCCATCACCACACGGCCGTGACGCAAGATTTGAGTGCTGATTTTCTTAGCACTACAGTTAGTGCAATTGCCCGTCGTTGCCGCATCCATATCTGGCGAAGCGACATAGGAATAAATGCTATTGGGATGAGGATCGTTATCCATCAATTGCACGCCAATATCGAGTGATTCGAAAGGACCATCTTGATACAAATTCGTCGCCACATTTGGGGTCACCCGACTAAAGTTAGCTCGGTAAGAAGCATCAACCATCGCCACGCCTTGATCCCAACTATCAGTCTTTATAGGTAAGGCACTTAAGCGACTCTGTAAATCGACACCATTATTGTTGTTTTCTCCCACTAATTTGGCAGTAGCCAGGGAGAATGGCGGGAAATAGTTTTTCGTTATATCCCCCGCGATATTTAAAGCACTGAGCTTCATCGACATAGGAAAAAGCTGATCCATATAGTTAAAGCCGCCACAGGCAGGTATGACAGATATGTCACTGACTAAAAATCTGTCAGGCGCAAATCGGCCGATGTTAGCTGAATAGCCAATTGGAATATTTAAGCTGCTTGCCGTTCCTAAATAATTTGGGCTCGCCTGCGCTGCAATTTGGAATACTCCCACTTCGCTGATGGTCTGATTGCTGATGGTATTGAGATTATTGGCCTGCGCCGAGTGGCTATAGGATGCCACGCCTAACGCCCCATCATAGCCGCCACTGGCAATCTTTGGCGCAAAGACTTTACTAGCAAGCCGCATGGCTTGATCGCTAAAGTTAGGCGTAGATAAGTTGCCTGAACAAAAGTCCTTATCGTCGTCTTTTTCCCATGCCATTCCTTGTACTGTCATACCGAAACTTTGTCCGGCTTTACGGTAGGCATTACAGCTCATATCCGCACTTGGGCAACTGGCGCTGGCGTCCACGGGTTTGACACACAATCCAGCTGGCACACTGACAAATTGGTCCGAGCCTGTCATCACTAAGCCTTGCTCGTTGCCACTGCCGATATACTGGGCATCGAGTTGTAATTTGCCCGCATCGGGGTAATTCACTGAAATACTTGCCTGTCCGTTAGTATCAAACACCAGATTCAGCGCCGTAGGCGAGTCGCTTGAAGTGCCAATGGCCGTATTGTTGATAGTGACGGCTTTTGGCGAAATAGGCGCACTCGGAGTGTGATAACTGCTCCAGAAATTCAATGTCTTGGTCTGGCTTTGGAAGCTTGGAACACACTGCTGAGTCTCATCAGATTTATTCACCGCTTTGACCAACACATTAATAGGTTTATTGGCCAATTTATCGGGCACGTCGAAGATAAAACCACTGTCGGCGAACTTGAGTGAACAGTTATTTTCACTCAGTCCCCCGTTCCCAATACGGCAAAGGGTTTTACTTAAAGGTTTGGTTGTCGGGCTCGAACCTTTTACACCTAAAGTCACAGTGCCAGCAGTATTGCGCCGTAATTGTAATTGTGCAGTACCACCACTAAAGCTCACCTGATTGCCGCCAATCCATATGCCTTCTGAGGTGGATTCGGGTAATAAGGTCGCCGTCAAAGGGTCAGTAAAAAGCTGACTACAACTGGCGTTGGCGCAGGCTCGAATCGTCACGGTTTCGGGATTACAGGTTAATCCCTGCCCCGTATGGTCAAACTCAAAATGATCGATTTGCGCGCCAATTGGATTAGACCTCAAGGCACAAATTTGAACGTTATCAATTTCATGGTTGTTATTCGAGCCACCGGTTGAGCCTGTAAGCGACAACAAGAAATCACTCGGCGTCGCCACTTGCCCTTGTTGATCTATGGCATTAAAAGCAGGGATTAAGGTGACAAACCCAGATCCGGTATTACGCTCAATCTTCACCATCGACTGACCGGATATCTGCGAGTCGATAGTGATTTTATAGCGGTGCGCAGGTGAGACATTATTGCCATCGACCGTGGGAGATAAACAGTTGCCACTGGTATTACTGTTGCCATTGTTACAAGTACCACGTAAATAATTATACCCTGATGTACCAGCACCGGATCCACGAACTACAACCGACTGACGACGCTGACCGATACTGCCACCTCCACCCTCGCCAGAGAAGTTACCAAACTCATCGATCCCGATACCCAACCAACCACCCGCGAACCCATTAATACCAGGTTTATAACCGTAACCTAATGGACCGCCAAAGGCGCCGGGCTGCGGTGTTATAGAAGCATCCGATAACACCACCGCAATACCGTCGGCGCCATTTCCACCATATGCATAGTGGTCAAACTGGATCTCAACTAAGTTTGCCGCTGCAGGAAAGAGTCTTTGGTAGGTCGATGCCGTAGATTGATTTGATTGGGCTTCAGTTAAGCGTAAACGGCCGCCTTGGATCGAAGGGGTGAATCCTCCGCTACTTCTAGAAACGACCCAGTCATTACTCAAAGTGCTTTGGGAAAAATTATCATTAAAACATTGTAAAACAGGTGCGGTTTTCTCAAGCGCTACAAAGCCATAGTCTTCAGCAAGATGACTACGGTCATTATCACCATAAGTATCTTCATCGTTTACCATGCTGACTTGAGTTGCACTCAGATTACAACGTCTTAGCCAGCCACCATCGCCACCTCGACGAGAATCTTTCCCCGCGACTAAAGTCGGGGGATTAACAAATCCAGTCAAACTCGTGTTGTAGGCACATTGCTCAGCCAGCGTTTTAGTATTCCCCCCGCCAGTGTGGGTAAGTGCAGTACCGAATTGATAGTGAACATCCTCGCCATTCAGTATGACTGTGCCAACACTAGATTTTACCGCTAAATACCCAATCGTTTCTGATTGTAAACTTCGCAGATTGCCTGGTTTACATTGAGTTCCAAAGCGGACCTCAGAGGTATCTAAATTAAGTTGAATACCACTCGAATTTAGCTGTGCCACGCTTGTCAGCCAACAGGTAGAATTATTACGCGTCTGCAACTGATTCAATACGACATTCAGAGACGTATTTAGCGGCACATTCGTCCACGCAGAACTACTCATGTTCAATGCGTTAGCGGTAGAGATTCTGCCTGCCTCAAGTTGGCTGCCATCGGATAAAACATGAGAACCTGCCGTCACAGCAATCCAATGCACTTCCGGCATACTATTCGAAGCGATATATCGGTTTGAGGGACTCGTTGGTTCACTTTGCACCCAAGTAAATCCGGTGTTAGTCACAGATGACACAAAGGTTGATGCAGGTCCATCGTTGCTAGTATTCGCCGTTGATATTGTCGGCATAAGGAAAATAAGTGGTTTCACGCCAACAGGGAAAGCATTGGCAAACGTTACTGAAGTTGTGGTCGCTTTACCAAACTGTAATTGCAACGGTGCAACAGGTAAATCTTCATTAATACTGCCACTACTCATGACTAAATAACGACTCGTTACACGACCATTGATAATCGAGTTATCATTAATAGTTAATGTTGCATCACTATAAACTCGTCCATTGAGTAAAGTGCCACTATTTAGCTGAATATCGCTATAACCGAAAATAAGGGCAGAAGCCGTATTATTTTCATTGAATTTACTGCCATTAAACGCAAATTTCTGTTTAGTAAAAATGCGGACATTACCTTGCAAAATCACCTTAGCATTTTGGTTCAAGGTAAAACTATCTACCCAATAGTCTCCTTCGGGTAAAACGAGTGTCGCGCCCCCACCAATAGCGATAGTATTAAATCGATACTCATTTTGAGTAGCCGATAAAGTCAGAGTACAAGCAGAATAAAGCGAAACATTGTCAAACTGACTTTGGCCATTACCACCAAGCGTTAATTGCTCGCCACTATTACAATAACCATAACCGCCACCAACGCCGCTACTCGATAAAAAAGCATTGCTCCCAGTTAATTTTAACCCTCGGATATCACTGCCATCGATAGCACATTTTCGCACTCCGCCAGAACCGTTATCACAACTGTTATTAGCAAGCCCGCTGCCATCGTTACTCGAACAATAATCTAATGCAGCACCACCAGTACCATTAATAATGCCATTACCGTTTATCATCAGCTGTGGCGATGATATCTGATGGCATACGTTAGAGTTATCGCCATGATGCCCTTGAGCAACCTTGGCAAAAATAACACTCTGGTCAATAGGGTCGAATGCCATCACAGCAGAAGGGAAACTCAAGATAAGTACTGCTAATATGGCACGATGAAAAAGATTAATTCCCACGGGCTTCTACCTCAACTTTTCGGCTGACGCGCGTTTCACCGCTTTCGCATACCGCTTTACTGCTGATTCGATATTGAGTGACTGTGTCTACCGCATATGCTGTACAAGTCAACGTCACACTACAGGCATGAAAACCAGTTACATCGGGCGGTGTCCAAACATCTGATGCTAAACACGTTCCGACGTTACCATTCAATGGAAACAACTTAGCCAGCGCGGCATCGGCGCCACTGTTTGCAGCGGCAAAAGCACGCGTCCCCCACACTTCTTGGGTGAGCCCGGTATCACCGTCTTCCACAATATTGATCAGTGCCGATGCCAGCAGAAACATCACGGTAATCACAAACACGCCAATGATTAACGCACTACCCCGCTGCCGCATAGGCAGAGCGTAAGATTTTGATCTTGATAGTGATGAGCTGGATGCTGAGTTACGCCCTATCGAGCGCCGCTGTGAATTAAGGAACATTGATCACCTGCACTTGATGTCGATATTGGAACGTCTCACCATTGACATTAAATCTTGGCTGCAAGTGCACCATGGCATTATTGACTAAACTCGATGGCGTTAAGATCAACGGCAAGTCATTACTATTATCGAGGCGATTCGCAACACTTTGCGCCATTAGCACGCCCGTGCCCATATTGGCAGGATTTGGCTGAACAACATTAAAGTTGTAACCGGCATAACGCACTATTTGCAAATCATTACCGCTTGCCCCCTTTTCAAAGCAATAGCTCACAGGACTTAAACCAAAATAGATCCGTTGTCGTGGTGATGCTTCGGCAAAACGTGTTGGCGCAGTAAAAGTCAGTGTCACTTGATGCTCAAATGAGGGATCCGAGATAGCAATCGTTTTAACCTGTGCCCGTTTTTGTCTCGCGCTGCTATACACATCTGCATCAACCAAAGGATAGATCCAAGCGAATTGATTCACGCGAATCGCACTCGCGGTATTATCTAGAATAACTATGCCAGTACTCGCGGCCGCAGCGGGGATGATTGGCATAGTGAGATAAGTTGTGCTGGCCTCGATCGGTACAAATTCAACACATTGATAGGTCAGCGAATCGCTATTAAGACGCACACTGTTGGGCAAAGCACTACGTAGCTCACGGGTCATTCGCTCAACGGCAAAACGGCTCTGACTGAGTACTTGATCGACTGAACTCGACTCCACAAAAATCCGCGTACCAAAAATAATAAAGCTACTCACCCCGACCACAAGAATCCCCAGAATCAAGATCACTGTGACCATCTCGACTAAGGTAAACCCCCGTGTGGATGCTTGCATACGCTGTGCAGTTAAAGAGCCCATTAGTAATTGCTCCTCACCAGATTGTAAGTGATCACTTCATTGTCCGGCGTAGTCACATTAATGGTGACTAGCTTAGTATTGGGCGCAGGCCCATAGGCGACAGTGACACTTAAACTATAGTTAGGATAAGCAGCGGCATAGGTTTGGGTTGAGTTGAGCATAGTGGCGTTTTGACTTAAACCGTGATAATCGTCCACATCGTTAAAATCGTTACGGCCCTCGCCTTCATTAGGCCATTTCCACTCCGATGACCCTAAACTGGTCACATTTGAGCAAGGTAATCCTAAAGGACTACCACAGGCAGGCACACCGCCATTGGCATTAGTGTTTTGATCGTAACGCTTGCCCCAGATCTCATTCATCACCGAATGAGCAAGCTCGGCACTCTTCACTCTATGCAAAGTCTTAGCCGCACGATCCGCCTGTGGAAATAACATGCTGGTTAGCATCACTATCGCAATGGCAATCACCAGCATGCCAATCACTAATTCGATAAGGGTAAAACCCTTCTGTGGTTTGGCTTTTTTGGATGTTTTTACTGATGCTTTACCCAATAGCAACCGAGGATTAATTCGCATAAATATAACCCTCGCTGGAGACGTTAATCATCACAGTGTCATTAGCAATCACATTAATGCATGGCCCATTACAAGCCAACGAAGTGCTACCATCGATATCGAAATCGAGGCTGAAGTTACTGCTGTTAATACTGTTAGGGCCTACTAGCACTAATTGAGCACCACCTTGAAAAGCTTGGCTATAAAGCGGGTTGGGCGATAATGCTGTACCAGAACAAACCGCCCCATTTCGGGTAGAGAATTGACTCACTTGATAGCCAGTACCAGAAACGGTTACACGAAAACACCTGTCAGTATTATTGAGCGCTTTTTGCTGTACTTGACGCAGCTCGCTAATGAACTCATTACGTAAACTATAGGCACTGTAAGAAGACTGAGTAAACAGGCGTGGCAGTACAACCACAGCAAGAATTGAAATCAAGATGATGGTCGTCACTAATTCAACTAAGGTAAATCCGGCCTATTTTGACATAGAGAAGTTAAGCATCGCTCGGGTTAATTGCTGATTTCAAGTGCTAAGTTCAGTTTCTGCCAACTATATGATTAACGCAAATAAATGTCGGTAAATTCTTGTCGGACTCATTTCTTTAAAATAATGTAAGAACCGCATTTTACCTAAAAAAAAGGCCTGCTAGGCAGGCCTTTAAGCATTAAAAGACTTAACAGCCAGTTACTACAGGAGTCACTGTAATTGGACCGTATGCAGTCAGATTATTAACGTATTGCACGTAACATTTACCAGGAGCAGTTGCAGCTAAAGGACTGATTTGTCCTTGAGGATAGAAATAAATGCTCTTACTTGCACTATCTTCCAGGTAGATCCACTCACTCGATGTTCCGCTAGCAGCTGTTGCGGCCTTAATATCCAAAGCATTTTCCAAGGAACCTGTCCATACAGGTGTTGCATGTCCATAGTTAATCAAAACTGTTTTACCTGTAGATACACTAACAGATGGCGGGGTTGTGGCTGTTGAAGCAACTGTATTATTACCCGCAATTAATGACTTTGAGTTGATAAGCGTATCCGCACCTTTAATTGCAGCTTCTAGACCTTTAACAGTTGAAGCTCGAGCATCTGATTGTAGATTGATAAATTTAGGCGCCGCAGTCACAGCTAAAATGCCTAAAATAATAATAACAACCACTAATTCAATTAATGTAAAACCACTTTGCTTTTTCATTGACAATCCTTACTTAACAACCAGATGACTCAACATGATATTTAGGAAGATTACTAGAATCAGCCTGTTTATATTCAACCCAACATTTAACCGTATCTGAAGGCGTCAACTTTTTAGGATGAATTATTGCTGGAGTTGTAAGCGTCGTTGTGACCGCTGGCGCATCATCAATAGTCCACTCATTTGTGGTATCTAGATCAAGTACAACAGCCATATCTACTGCAGCTTGCTTCAGATACCCATAAACACCGTTTACTTTAACATCGTCAGCGGCATCAGAATTCCCCTTATCATCGATGATAATGCTAGATGTTGCATTACTCTCTACCCCTTGAATCGCCGCCTTAGAATAAACAAGCGAATTAGCACCTTGCAAAGATGCTTTGACACCATTCAAAGTAGATGCGTACGCATCAGATTGAAGATTGATAAACTTAGGTGCCGCTGTGACAGCAAGAATACCTAAGATGATGATCACTACTACTAATTCTATTAAGGTAAAACCTTGTTGTCTTTTCATTCTTAATTACCTATTCAATAACTTTACAAAAAAGTTGATTAACTTAAGCATGACGCTTTAGTTTCTATGGTACAAATGGCGTTTGGGTAAAGCTTAACACTCTGCCCGTGCCGGGGTTATACACTATTCCCTTAGCACCTACCGTTGTTAAATCGGGAGCGGGAGTGGGCACACCATTCGTTTGATTTAGCACCAGCGAAGCCACTTGGTGGTAAACACATAAATCTAAACCAGCAACGACTGCGCCAGTAATTGAATTAGCACTGCCACCTGCAGCGTTAATGACACGGGCAGTATAACGTTGATTACGTGCATCTTGGTTAAATAATACGTTTCGTGGAGCGCTCTGCAACACGGTATTAAATACTTGTTGGCAACTGACATTTGTCATAGCTGTGGCACTAGTTACTGAAGTTCCCGTTGGATAACCAAAACGAGGATCGAGCGAAACTGACGTACCATCTAAGATCACACTGCTATTTTGGCGCCCATCGACTTCCCACTGCGAACGCACAAAGCTAACGGCAGTCGATAAACCACCGGCCACGCCGTCAACACTGGCGTCTTCAGCATCATCGGTGACATTTAAGAATCGTGGGATCGCGGTTGCGGCGAGTAGCCCTAAAATCACAATCACAATCACAAGCTCTATTAATGAGAAACCTGTTTGCTTAGTTTTCATATATATGCCCCATACTTAAGAAATTTTATTCTAACAGCTAAATCAATTTTAAAAAGCCTTTGAGTTAACAATATTTTAGGGTGCAGTCAAAAAAATGACCCTGCCAGAGTTCAGTTGATAGCCTAAACTATCGCCATTGTGCGACCGATAGTGACAGCTGTTATCCTTAACTAAATAATCAGCAACCAGCCCTGCGTTATCCACTTCGGCACCCATAAGTTGCTGCCACAAATCTTGGCAACCTTGGCCGTTTAACTGTTTAGGTTGTGGCCATCCTAAACTATTGATATCGACGACACTAAACTCAGTGTCTTTGGATATGTTGTCAAACGCCTCCCAATTCAACTGCATCTGCGGCGGCTTGCCCAAAGATAGCCATTGGGAGCGCACCATCACCAGCACATTTAAAAAACGCGCATGATCGACTTCTAATCCACGGGCAGCGATTTGCGGTAGGGTAAAAAAGTACTTAGCACCAATCACCGCCATGATAACCAACACTAACCCTATGGTTATCATACGCCCATAGAGGCGTAATAGATCGCTTTCTGCCTTTTGCTGAGTCTGCATTTAACCTCAGCCCCACACATAAGAGAGGAGATAAACATTATCCATATCGATTATTTACCGCCCTTGACCACATTGAGCATATCCCACATGGGCAGGTATATCCCTAAGGCCAACACGAGAACAATCACGGCCACAAAACCGATCAAAATAGGCTCCAATTTAGCGGTGAGGTTCTTTAAATCATAGTCTACTTCGCCCTCATAGAAGTCTGCCGCATCATTGAGTAATTGATCGATTTGCCCTGTTTCTTCACCCACGGCCACCATTTGCAGCACTAGTGGCGTAAATAACTTGCTCTGATTCGATACCCTTAACATAGAGTCACCAGACTCAATCCCACGGCGCATACCGACTATTTTGTCGTGCATGTAGGCATTATCTACCGCATCAGCCACTAAACTTAGGGCCTGCGTCATCGGCACGCCAGCGCTGAGCATCATAGAGAAACTGCGACAATAACGAGCTAACGTCGAGCGCTCGATAATAGATCCCACGGCAGGGATGTGTAACTTCCACTTATCCCACTGCTTCTCGCCTTTTTCCGTATGGTGCCAGTAACGAATGCCGATAATAGTCCCAATCAACACCACCAACATCAGCGCCCAATAATTCACAAACAGATTCGATGTACCTATCAGCACTTTTGTCGCCCAAGGTAAGTCGGCGCCAAAGCGGGAAAACATCTCAGCGAACTTAGGGATCACCATAATATTGAGGATCACCATAGCGAGCGCAATCGCAATCAAGACAAACATGGGATAACGCATGGCCGATTTAATTCGCCGCCGTGTTTCCTGCTCACGCTCGATATAGCCAGAAAGCTGAATAAAGGCATCTTCTAACTTACCTGTGTTTTCGCCCACGTGCACCATAGAAACAAACAAGGAATCAAATACATCGGGATGTTGATTCATGGATGATGACAAGGGGCGCCCTGCGGTGAGCTGCTCAGAAATATCGTTAAGCGCATCTTTCATGCGCTGGGAATGCGCGGTTTCAGACAAGCCCGCAATCGCCCGCAAAATCGGGATGCCAGAACGGGTCAAGGAGTACATTTGCCGAGTAAAAATCTGTAATTCTTCTAACGCGACTTTTCCACCAAATAACTTAGCCAGTGAGAATGACTTAACCACTTTAGCGACTTTGACCTCAAGGGGGATAATCCCCCGCGCCAATAGCATATCAGCAGCGGCACTTTCCGATGCCGCATCCAATTGTCCCGTAACGGATTGACCTTGACCACTGCGTCCACGGTATTGATAAATCGGCATAATTACGCCTCAACGCCTTGTTGGCTAATAATATCCTTCGACAAAGGTATTTGTGATTCACTCACATCCTCTACCAGCTTAGCCACCTCTTCAATGGTCGTCATGCCTTCGCTCAAATATTGCAACGCTGACTCGGCGAGCGGAGTAAAATTCGGGCTCTGCAACGCGGCTCTGGCAAAATCCTGCGGATTACCGGTACGCATCGCATCGATCATCTTCTCATCCAACTCGAGGATTTCAAAAATACCGATCCGCCCACGATAACCGCTGCCGTTACAACTCTGGCAGCCGGTACCAATTCTAAAGTTCGCATGGCTAAAGTCTTTATGGCTCACACTACTCAGCCAGGCTTTTTCCTGCGCTGTCGGCTGATACTCAACGCCACAGTTATGGCAAACGCGGCGCACTAAACGCTGGGCAATAATCACCCTCAAGGCACTGGCGACCAAATAACTGGCGGCGCCCATATCGAGCAAACGCAGTGCACTGGTAACCGCATCGTTAGTGTGCAAGGTTGATAATACAAAGTGACCCGTTAATGCGCCCCTTAAACCAATCTCAACGGTTTCTTGGTCACGCATTTCCCCGACCATGATGATATCGGGGTCTTGACGTAAGGTGGTGCGCAATACGTTGGAAAAGTCTAAGCCAATCTTATGGTTAACTTGAACTTGGTTGATCCGCGGCAATTGATATTCAACCGGATCTTCCACCGTAATGATCTTACGGTCGGCGGTATTGAGCTCGCTCAAAATACCGTACAAGGTGGTGGTTTTACCGCTACCCGTGGGGCCTGTGACCAGTAGCATGCCGTGAGGACGTTTAATCTGTTTACGAATACGCGCCAAAATAGCAGGCGGCATACCGGTTTCGTTTAGGGTCAATAAACCCGCCGATTGATCGAGTAACCGCATTACTACAGATTCGCCATGGTAAATCGGCATGGTCGACATACGCACATCGATATGATGACCTTTGATTTCCATGTGGAAACGACCATCCTGCGGCAAACGTTTTTCAGAAATATCGAGTCCAGCCATTAACTTAAGTCGCAATACTAAAGCCGCGGCAATATTAACTTCATTCAGAATCGTTTCGTGTAGCTGGCCATCGATACGCTGGCGAATACGCAAGGCTTTATCACCGGGTTCGATATGAATATCCGAGGCGCGCATTTGCACCGCATCTTCAAAAATCGACTGCAGCAACTTAACCACTGTGGTTTCATTGTCACTGTCGCCCGAAGTCAGACTGGCTAAATCGAACATCTCATCGGCGGCGTATTCTTCTTCGAGCTTACCGGCGATCTGAGCAATTTGATCTGTACGGCGATATAAGTTATCAAACGCTTGCAGCAGTTGCTGCTCGGGCGCTACCGCTAACTTCAAACGCTTAGGTGCGATAAGCATTTCGAGGTGATCGAGCGCCTGCAAATCCGCGGGGTCGCTCATTGCAACTAATACGCTATCGCCCCTGTCTTCAACCGCTAAAGCGCGGAAACGTCGGGCTTGCACCTCTGGAATAAGATGTACCACTTCCGCAGGGATTGGCATTTTACTGATATCCAGCAAAGGCACATTCAATTGTTGCGACAAGAACTGCAGCAACTGATGCTCAGTAATCGATTGCAGATCGATGAGGGTACGGCCCAGTTTTTTGCCCGTATTGCGCTGCTCGCCTAACGCCTGTTGCAACTGCGCTTCGGTAATAATGGCTTCTTGAACTAACAGATCGCCTAAACGCATTTTTAATCTGGGTTTCATTGGCTATCTCCTAGCTGAGTCAAGCGTTGTTCGATAAAGGCACTCGCCTGCGCCGATAAGCCTCTGTGGCCTAATGCAGTCCGATAGGCTTGGCGTGCTTGGGGGAATTGCTGCTGCGAATCAAGCGCATAAGCCAGTCCCATCCACCATTTAGCCTGTTGAGGTTCTTGTTGTAATAGTTGTCTATAGGCTTGTTCTGACAATGAAAACTGCCCTAGCTTTTGCGCCAAATCCGATTGTGCCATCCACTTTTGTCTCGCCAGCGGATGTGTATCAGGTATATTGGCTAAGGTCGCTAATGCGAGATCAGCCTGGCCAGAGGCTTGCTGAACCCGAGCGAGCAATAAAGCAAAGTCTAATTGCTGCGGGAATAACAGCATGCCTTGCTGTAATACTTCACTGGCTTTGGCTAATTGACCTTGGCCATAATGCAGCGCAGCTAATTGTTTGCGCGCTTCATGCATACTGGGGTCGAGCGCTAATGTTTGCTCATAATAACTAATGGCTTCTTTGAGCTTGCCATCCTTTTCAGCCTCACTCGCAAGTGTAAACCGCTTCTTTGCTAGCTGCTTTGGCGTCAACGTCACCTCAGTAATCGCCATTTGCCCTTGTGCTTTGGGCGCAAGTCGATTAGCGCCAGCAGTGACCTCGGCGCTTCGCACACTCGATGTCGCACTATCTGGCTGTGAATGTCTTGGCTGTGAATGGTTTGGCTCGCTTACCGTGTCAACTTGGTTGTTTTCAAGTGCAAGGCTCACATCTGTTTTCGACTGCGCTTGTCGCTCAGGTTCTATATTCCTTTCAAATTCAGGTGCCTGACTCGATGCCACGTCGCTGGCACTTGGTTCAAACTCTTCACTATTTGCTGTCATCGCTGCCGCAATCTTCTGCGTAGTCGCAAGCTTCAACGGCTCTGCAGCGGCATCAAGGTTAGATGAAGCTTCGCTTGAGGCAATGCTCTCCGTTCGCACAGGCTCAGTTTGAGCGGTTAAAGTATTTTGTTCCTGAACTTGAGCCGAAATAGTCGCTTCTGCAGGCTTTGCCATGAAAGATTGCCAGCCATAAACCGCGCCGCCACCGAGTAGCAGTGACACTCCACAGAGCAGCAGCCCGTTAAACGGAGCGCGCCTGCGAGCTAAATACTGCACCTGCGGTTGAGTGACGTTACTGAGTTCGTGCCCCTGCTGACGTTTATCAAGATCCTGCAGCATCTTATTGATCACGCTCATACAACACTCCTCAAAACGTGTTGTAATCCCAAACCAAAAGCCACAGTTATCAGAGTGAAAAAAGGCAGCCATTTCCACGATAATAATCGGCGAACACTTGCATCTTCAGTATCTTGAATCGCCGCTTTAACGTGGGAGGTTTGCACACGCGTAGCGCCCTCGCCGAAACTCAGTAACAAGGCTTTATGGGCAAGAATATTGATCAATCTAGGGATCCCTCGGGACGCATAGGCTATCTGGCGTGTTTCCCGTGATGTAAAGAGTGGTTCGCCCGCACGCCCTGCTATGGCTAATCTGTGACGAATATAAGCGTCGGTTTCATCCCATGTCAGTGGACGAAGATTGTAGCTAAAAGTAATGCGTTGTCTTAATTGCCTGAATTCTTGGCGTTTAAGCCTGTCATCTAGCTCAGGTTGCCCAAATAACACTACCTGTAATAATTTGCGTGTCTCGGTTTCCAGATTAGTGAATAACCGCAGCGCCTCTAAACTGTCGTCCGGCAATGCCTGTGCTTCATCGAGCACTAATACGATGGTGTGACCGTGAGCACTTAACGCGAGTAGCTGCTTTTGGATACGACCAGTGAGCTGCTGCTGATCCATATCACTGGCGAATTTGAGCCCCAGCTTACTCGCCAATGCCCAACGTAACTCTGCAGGCGTGAGATAAGGATTAGGCAAAAAAGCGCAATGGAACTTATCCGGCAGCTCATTGATAAGCTTACGGCAAATCAGAGTTTTACCAGTCCCCACTTCCCCTGTCACCTTGATAAAACCTTCGCCCGTTTGTAGCGCAGTTTGCAACACTTGCAAGGCTTCCACGTGTGGCGACAGGCCGAAAAAAAATCCGGTATTGGGTGTTAGTGAAAATGGGGCTTGGTTTAAGCCAAAATGCTTCTGATACATAGAAGCTTACTTTGTCTCCGGATACCAACGATCTAATAAGGTCTTAGAACGTTGTAGCTCAGTTTTCCAGGTATCGACGCCAACTACCGTAGGTTTTAACAGAATAATCAGCTCAGTTTTCTTCTTCTGCTTGTTGCGGTTTTTAAACAATTCACCGAGGAAAGGAATATCACCCAACAAAGGCACTTGCGATACCACTTCAATGTTTTCACTCTTCATCAAGCCACCGATGATGACTACGTCACCGGAAGCGGCGCGGATAACGGTATCAGACTCGCGAATTTCACTCTGCGCTAAAGGTAGCTCCAACGAAGCGTCACTCACTTTAATGTCTTTAGTCTGCTCTTTCACATCGATAACGGATGGATGCACGTGTAATAACACATTGCCGTCATTATCGATTTGCGGTGTTACATCTAAAGCTATGCCCGAGAAAAATGGTGTTAATTCAACTTGTGGAGTGGTCACTGGCGTTGTGCCCGCAACGGTAGTCGATGACACGTCGGTGACAAAGTACTCATCGGTACCCACTTTAATCACAGCTTTTTGGTTATTCGATGCAGTCACCCTTGGGCTAGACAATACATCCACATCGCCTTGGGTATCTAATAGATTGATCATAGTTGTAAAGTCGGAGCCTTTAATGCTCAACGAGGTCACACCACCAATCGCCGAGGTGATTTTATCGTTCAAACCAGGGCCTTTCGAAGTCCCAAAATTCACATTCGTATTGCCAACATGACCCAGCACATTGTCCCATTGGATACCCTGCTGATAGCCATCGGATAATGTGACTTCGAGGATCTTAGCCTCCAAGATCACTTGTCGCTGTAGGTGACTCTCGGCGGAATTCAAGAAAGTACGCACTTGGCGTAATTCACTTGGGAAAGCACGAATAGTGACTAACCCCGCCTGCGGCGTGACCACCACTTGCCGCCCATTACCAGTGTCACCAATAATCGCCGTCAGCGTTTCTTTCAGCTCGCCCCAAAAATCAGTCTTAGTGCGCGAGCGAATAAATGTTCCGTTACTGCTATCGCTGCTGCCATTACTACTGGAGTTGTTGCCGTTACTGCTGTTGGAATTATTATTACTCGAACCATTGTTATTTGAGTTGTTATTGTTCGAATTACTATTGGAATTATTGCTATCGGAAATGCGTCCAGAACTCACTGAGGTCACAGATAAGCCGTCACGTTCCATATAGAGATAATTCAGCGGAAACGTCTCGGTACGCATTCCAGCGGGGAACACTCTTAGAATGCGCCCTTCGCGGCTCACTTCGTAACCGTAGATATCTTCAACCACTTGAATCGCTTCGCTTAAGGTTACACCTTTAAGGGATAGCGAAATCGTACCTTGCACATCAGGATGTACGGCAACACTCAGCGGCGTACCTTGGACTAAACTTGGAAAAAATACTTTAGCATCAACATCATGGGCAGAGACATCGAAACGGCGCTCAGTTTCCAGCGCAGGAGTCAAACCTGATAGCAATGCGCCTGAATTCAATTCCCGCTGAACCGCATCCGGCATAGTCGCAGGTGGTGGCGTGGTTGATGCCGTCGCCGTCGCCATTGAGGCCGCTAATTCCGCCTTACTCGCCTCCGGCTGTGGCCTGTTTGTGGTCTGACACGCCACAAGGCAAAGTGAGAGCAGAGGTGTAAAGTATTTAATCGCTTTCATCTGAGGTGTATTCCCTATCTCTCTGTTATTGCTTGAAACAATGCCATTTTCCGTCCATCGGACAGCGACACATAAGTGGGGGTTATCTTGACGATACTCAGCCCCTCAATGCTGTCGCCAACCGACAATATTTTGTTATTTATCACAGCATAAGCCGTGTTGCCTGAACTCACTATGCTGTTAAGTACCATTGCCTGATCCTGCGCTTGACTCGCATGACCGACCACTGCAAAACCTTTACCGGGCAAGGTAGGGTCGCGCAGTGATTCAGCAGACGCTATAGGGCTGCAGACCAATAACAACGCACTGATAATATAAGACTTATTTAGAAACACTGATAAAGTCCTTATTAATACTCAAGGTATAAAGTTCAATCTCTACTGTCGCTTGGGGATATTCTGCGACTTTATAGTCGAGACGCTTCCAATAAAGTTTATCTGGCATGGCCTCCACGGCTTCCACAAAGCGCAGCACAGAGAAATAATCGCCCTCTAAGCTCATACGAATACCATGGCTATACAGATTGAGTTTCTTCTCGTCACCCACAGCTAACAGGGGAATAGGCGCAATCGACATAAACTTAATTAATTTAATCCCTTGCACTTGTCCCAGTAAATTACCCAGCAGCTGTGGCATATAGTCTGCCGGCACCATATCCACCATCTGCTCATTGAGCTGGGCATCTAAGGCTTGATTCTGTTGCTCTAACAAGACTAAACGCTGTTGGTAATCTTGATTGGGATCTAACGCTAAACGTTGCTGATACAAGTCAACCTGCTGGGCCGAAATCGCGTTTTCTTGCTCTAAGGCTTTTAGCTGTTGTGACAACGCCGCATGGGTTTTCCATAGGGACTCTAAGGGTAAATAACTCAGCATACCGACCACGGCCAGAATGGCGACTGAGATAAGCACTCGCTCACGGCGACTTAACGCATCAAACTGTTGTCCTAGTTGGGCTAACTTCTGCTTCATTGCGCGGCCTCCTCCTTGTTATCGCTCTTCAAGGTAAAGGCCAAAGGTTTATCTTCACCGCGATCCATACTCATCGACGAGAAAGCTTGCCCCTTTAAAGTCTGCGTTGTTTTAAGTTTGCCAATCCACTGCGGAATGCTTTGAGGATGGTCGGCAAAACCTTCGAACATAAAATCTTGCTCATTAATGACGATATGACTAAGCCACACGCTCGCATCCGACACGACCGCTAAATCTTTAAGTACAGGCGCAAACCCTCGGCTGGTTAAAGAGGCCCTAAGACTCAATTCACCCATGAGTAACTGCTTCAGCTCTAACTGTTGTGCCGCTAAATCGACTCGCGCAACGAGTTCGGCATCGGGTTTACGCGCTGCAATTTGTGCTTCTAATGCCTGTTTTTGGGTATCGAATTGCAGCTTTTGCTGGGCAGCCAATTGCTGGGCCTGTTGTAACTCACTGACTTGCCAGTAGCTATAACCGCCTAATGCCGCAAATAGGACCAAAAATCCTGCAGCATAAGCTCCCAAACGGCCAAAGGTTAATCTTTGCTTAGGCGGAAGTAAGGAAGGAGTGTAGAGATTGACTCGGTATTTAATCACTCAGCACCTCTGGAAAATTCGGCAAAGGCTAATCCCGCTATTCGCGCGCCAACACAGCTTTTATCGATAACATTCACAGCTTGATTAAAGTTCGCCGACACTAGCTTAGCTAAAGTATCCACGGCGCCATCGGCGAGGAGTTCGATAGAAGATACCGGAGCCTGTCTCAATTGACTTTCAAAATAATCCATAGAGCGCTGAATTTCTAAGCTTAAATTGTCTGCCATGCCATAAGTTAACTCATCGGCTTGGGTCTTATCCAGCTGAGCAAATCCGCGCACACGCCGCTGCATATACAGCTGACCTTGCTTAACCACAGTCAATAACAACTCTTGCCCTGGATGATGGCTAACCACCAGACGAGCTTGGTGGTCATCACCAAATAAGTTGGTCATGGCTAACTCTTCGATACTGATACCGATAAGTTGTAAATTTTGTTCATGAATGGCCTGTACCATACTCACGAGTTTAGCTTTATCGACCACCACCACATTGATTTTATTACTGGGAATGGGTGACTCGAAATAGTCTAGATGGATTTGCGGCACAGGTAGCGTAACCATGTCTTTAATTGACCACAGCAAGGCTTGGGATAATTCGACAGTATCGACATTGGGTTTATCGGTCAGCAGTAATTGATAAAGCCCTGAAGCCAAAATCAGTTGTAACTGGGCATTAGGGAAGGATTTAGCGACGGCAGCAAACGCCGATGACCAGTGTTCATCTTTAAGCTCAAACGGTAACCACTGCTCAGCACTATCTCCTTGAGCAGGTGCGTAAACCCATAATTTATCGGCACAAACATAGACGCCAAGGCTAGTCGGATCCGTTCTTTTCTGCCAAAAGGCGAGTCGACCTATAAGACTTTTTTCCATAAAGATGCCTGTAACCAACTGAATTTAAAAGCGTGAGTAGTCTCTTATGCTTAAACTTCCTGTCACTCCACTCTCCAGTGTTCCTTGCCCTCTGACTTGCTTTATCGCTAATTTAAACAGCAAACGTCATTATTTTGGCACTGAATAGTTTAGCTGCAAATACTCGTATTTTATAGATAAATACGTGAATAATCGGATTAATTTGCCTTATAAGACGACATTTATCACCCTAATACCACACTTTCATTACTTAGCCTCTATGGGTTCGCTGAAATACATTCCCTGCGCTGCGCCAACACCGAGGATTTGCAGTGTCTGCCATTCTTCGAAGACTTCGACCCCCTCGGCACAGACTTGCACTTCCGTTCGATACAAACCGCCAATCAAGCTACGGATGAATAATTGGTTTTCTGGGCGTAAATGAATATGCCGTACAATCGATCTATGTAGCTTAATTAAATCAAAGTGACATTCACGAATATAGTAAGTGCCAACGACCTGCTGACCCACATGATCAACACATAATCTCGCACCCATTTTACGGATCATGTCTAATTTTGGCTGTAATTTTTCTTGATGTTGAATCACGATATCTTCCGACACTTCGAAAATCAGTCGCGTGGTCAGATGGCGATATTCTAACAGCGTCGTTTTTAGCCATTGGGTAAAAGCTCGACTCATTAGCGAATCCAAACTCAGATTAATACTGTATATCTGTGACGCTGGTTTTTTATTTGTTTGAGTATTCGATACGCCACCCGCTAATTCATTCGACAGTAACAACAATACCCGCTCAATAATTTGCCGTTCGACCTGCGGCATTAAACCACATTTATTCGCCATTGGAATAAACAGTGTGGCACGAATTAGCGCTCCTTGATTATCCCGCGCCCGAGTAAATATCTCTTTATGGTGCTCATTACCATCTGAATCGATTATAGGCTGGCTAAAGGGGAAGAATCGCCTTTGCACTAACGCGTTTTCTAAAAAGCTGCGCCAACGTACTGAGCCTTTAGCAAACTCTTCATCAATTGCGCCTTTGTCGTACATAAACCAATTACTATTGCCCTGTAATTGTGCCGCCCTCAAAGCCATATCGGCTTCTTCAATTAACTGTGCCGCATTATCGCCTGCGGTAAAATAAGCGCATCCGAGGTGGAAAAAGTTATCGCTATTGTCGACTTCGGGTAAAGGCTGGCTCAAACATATCTTAAGCAACTTACTGGCGAATTGGTCCGCTTCAATTAACGAGATTTGCGGCACGACTATGGCAAATTGATTGTGAGAACGACGGGCAAAAATACTGTTAGCTTGGGTTTGCAGCAATTGGCTTATCGCGTTGACGGTCGAATTTAATAACTCTTTAGTTACCGCTTCACCTTGGGATTGCTGCAATAAATCCAGATCATCCATCTCTAATAAATAAATCACCCCATGGGCGAGCATCGCCTGATTATGACTAAGGGCGTCGAGACGGTTATTCAAAAAGAGCCGATTACCAATGCGCGTTTCCGCATCGAGAAAGGTATTAGAACGAATGAACTTGTCAAAACGGCCACGTTCTTTTTGTGCGTCTTGTAATTCTTCTAACAACTTGGTCAAAGCGCGGTTAATCAGCCTTGGCTTGCCATTTCCGGGGGTCGCGAGTGCTTGCTCGTGCTTACCTTGCAAAATCAATCGGCTGCGTAAGGCTAATTCTTCAATGCCATCCAACTGTTGGGAAAACCATAAATAGCCAAAACGCACTAAGGCAGCCACAGCTAACACACCGACCAACAGGATGAGGATTTCATACCAACTAAAAGTGTAATGCTCGAAGGGTTGGGTTAAGGTCAGCTGCATACGCAGGCCAGATTTAGGTTCTAACACATGGTCATACACCATGGCATTTTGCGTAGTCAGATTGCCTTCATAGGCAAAGATCACTTCATCTTTCAAGGTCAGCCGAAAATCAACAGCATTGTAGGCAAGTAGCATGGGCGGCAGCCAAGCTTCCAAATCCCAATCGGGTTGGTGTTGATATTGGTCCACTAACATAGTTTCGAGTTCGGCGACTTTCTGCTGCTGAAATTTATAGGTCAGCTGCACGAAACTCATCATAGCGCTCAGCAAAAAGACGAAGGCGATAGCGGCTAATGACATTAACCAAAAGCTGGTTAATTTTGTAGTTAACATTCGGGTGAATTTCATCTATCCGCTATCCTGCAGGATTATTATAATTATTTGCGCGATTTTAACAGGAGTACAACAAAGTTGTCCGTTGATTATTCAGTAGCATAACCTAAAAGGCAACCAAGACGCTGTGACTTTAATGTCCACTTAAAAACAAAAAAGAGGCTCATTAGCCTCTTTTCGATGTTTTTACCACTTTTAGCCTAGTCGGCGTATTGAGGTAAAGTAGGGATAGCAGCAACACCAGAGTCGATAGCCGCCTGAGCAACCGCACGGGCAACATTAGGCAATAAACGTGGGTCCATAGGTTTTGGCAGCACGTATTCAGGACCAAAACTCAGTGAACTCACATTAGGATAAGCCTTTAATACACTCGCAGGCACAGGCTCTTTTGCCAGTGCAGCAATGGCATGAACCGCGGCGATTTTCATCTCATCGTTAATGCATGACGCACGTACATCCAAGGCGCCACGGAAAATAAACGGGAAACACAATACGTTATTCACTTGGTTTGGATAATCGCTGCGACCGGTACCCATGATCAAATCGCTGCGCGTTGCGTGAGCCAGTGCCGGTTTGATTTCAGGATCGGGATTAGAACAGGCAAAAATTACTGGCTTATCGGCCATCAACGCAACTTCTTCTGCACCTATCACGTCAGGACCAGATAGACCTAAAAACACGTCTGCGCCTTTAATAACATCAAGAAGCGTGCGTTTGTCTGTATCATTCGCAAATAGCGCTTTATATTCATTAAGATCCGTACGGCCAGAATGAATCACACCTTTAGTGTCTAACATATAAATGTTAGCGCGATTCGCACCACACTTGACCAGCATAGTCATACAAGCAATGGCTGCCGCACCTGCGCCCATACACACAAACGTTGCGTCGCTGATCAACTTGCCTTGAATTTCCAGCGCGTTAATCATACCCGCCGCGGTCACAATTGCGGTGCCGTGTTGATCGTCATGGAATACTGGCACTTTACAACGGGCAATCAATTCACGTTCGATAACAAAGCATTCTGGCGCTTTAATATCTTCAAGATTGATACCACCAAAAGTGTCAGCAATCGCAGCAACTGTATTGATAAATTCTTCAGGCGTATTGTGGGTGATCTCAATATCTGTCGAATCGATATTTGCAAAATGCTTAAATAATAATGCTTTGCCTTCCATCACAGGTTTAGAAGCCAAGGGGCCTAAATTGCCTAAACCTAAGATCGCCGTACCATTGGTAATCACGGCAACCGTATTACCTTTATTGGTATAACGATACGCATTGTCAGGATTAGCCGCGATTTCACGCACAGGCTCAGCCACACCAGGGCTATAAGCTAGAGCGAGATCGTGACTCGTTTCGGCAGGTTTGGTAAGGCAAACTGCGGTTTTGCCTGGTATTGGAAATTCATGATAATCGAGTGCTTGTTGACGAATATCTGACATTTTAAAATCCTGAAATGCGACATTTATAATTTATGAGAGTAAGGCCTACCAACACACATCTAGTCTCACCAAAGGGTGATGTTAATAGTCTGGCTGGTCGGGGTAAGATACGCCAATAAGGGGGATTTTTAAATAAGAGATTCAGAAATTTCACTTTAGCCTGCAAATATCACCTCTAAGCTTAGTTTTATAAACTTATCTCCTATAATAAAGCTGCATTTCTTAATATATTTTGTAGGAAACAAACATATATTTTGTAGTTATAGCGCTAGTTGTAGCGAGTTAATCTCAAAAATGTTGGTTAAATTACAATATATAACGGCTAGCATATTTATCTTATAGATAATTGCTATAAATAAGTCGAATTACATACTTGAACTCGCAATACTCAGTAAGTTGACGATTAATTGAGTGAAGTCGTACCAGATGGGGGATTTAACATAAGTATTAAGATAGGCGTAAATAAAGCAGTTCAGCAAATGACAGAAAGCAAAAAGGCGCCATAGGCGCCTTTTCTAGAAACATTGCAATCGCAATTATTTCTTTGCAAGCACTGCGAAGCGCTTGTTGAATTTGTCGATACGACCGCCAGTATCAACAACTTTTTGTGTACCAGTGTAGAATGGGTGACAAGCACCACATACGTCTAAATGCAGATCTTTACCAGCAGTAGAGTTTACTTTGATAACGTTACCACAAGTACAGTTTGCAGTGATGATAGCGTATGTTGGGTGGATACCTGGTTTCATTGGGGTTACCTCAAAAGTGTAAGGCCATGTCGCTCTTCCAACCCGTAGTCGGACACCACATGCATGTTAATAACAATATGTTTAGGGCGCAGAATGGTACAGCATACCCACAAGGGATACAAGTAGATTATCTGAGCGTTTGGCGGTTAATCTGCGTCTATTTTGACTTTAGTTCGCCGCTTCATTTTCCCGCCTCTTTAGCTTCAAACATCGCCTGAGCCTCTTTGGCGTTAGCATGCTGTGCCAAAATCATTTTCGAAGGACAGGACAGAGCCGCATTACTCTTGAGTGCGTTGATTTTATTTTTTGAGAACGCCGCAGGATTCGCCTCATAGATCGCCAGCATAGCGCCATAAACACTCACGTCCCAATCGTTGGCATAGCGATTGGCGATACGCCACAAGGTCTCACCTGCAAGATAAGTTAACTGACAATGTTCAGGTGTCTGCGAAGCTGTTGGGGACGTTTCAGCGGCATTCACTTTGAGTTCGCTATTTGTTGTCTTAACTGCTTCAGTGACTATGACTTCAGACATAACAGGCTCAGGCATCATAGTTTCAGCAGACGTTGCTTTAACGGCAACAGGTTCAGAGTTTTTGGCGACAGCCTTTACCTCGGCAACCTGGGTATTTTGCTCATCCGCTGCTTCAGGAAATTTAAAGCCAGTCACAACTTCAGCCGCTGGCACTGCGGGCTTAGTATTTACATGAGCATCTACATGAGTATTTGCAGCCGCAATAACCGCCGTCGCGGTCTTAGCACCCACCACTGATGTGAATTCTGCGGCCACTTTTACAGGCTGAACATTCACTTTATCCGCACGCTTTTGCACCAGCGCTGTCGTCGTATTTTTACTGCCCGATGCCGCGCTCATAGATAGCGCAGCCGATGTTGGCTTAGCCTCGCCAAATAGATTGATACTTTTGACCTCATACCAACGGTCGAGTCGATACTCCCTCACTAAGAGTTTAGCCTTGTCATCTTTGACATCTTCAACACCCGTGAGCAAAACTAAAAAGCGATTAAGCTCCTCAACCATTAACTTTTCTTCGCCGCCGGCTTGCTGCACTACAAACTCTAAACGCGACATGTCTTGATTGTCCGCAATCACATTCACCCTGAGTTTAGGATAACTACCTAACTCAAACATGCGGCTGTTAACGCTCACATGGGAGACTTGTGCCATGCTAGGTGCGCTACACACTAACGCGAGTAGACCTAATGATTTCACTATATTAGCCATTTATTTACTCTCAACTATCCTTGGTAAACCATCATTAGGGCTAGCCCTAGCCAGCCGCGCTGAGTACACTAAACCACATTCTTGCCTAAGACTTGCCTGCATATGTCATTGTTTGTCGAAGTTGCGTTACCTGTGCCTATGCGGCAAACCTTTAGCTACCGCGTACCCGAAACTTATCCTAGTACACCGCAGATAGGCGTGCGCGTTAAAGTCCCCTTCGGTCGTCAACAATTGATCGGATTAGTCACAGGTATCACAGATACATGTAGCTTAGCGCCTAAGCAGATTAAGTCTGTGCTTGAGTTTATCGACGATAAACCTTTGCTGCCTGAATCACTTTATAAATTAACGCTTTGGGCCGCGAGATACTATTTTTGCAGCCAAGGGCAGATGCTAACCCAAGCCTTACCAGTCGCCCTTCGCAAAGGGCTCAATGCCGCGCCACAAAAGATTCAATTCTGGCAATTAACTGAAATAGGCCAAAATATTGCGCCCGAAGCAGTTAAACGCGCACCCGCACAGAAAAAACTACTCGAGTTACTCAAAACCGCCAGCTTAACCCAAGAAGAGGTTATCAGCTTAGACATCAGTAAGGCGGTGCTTAAAGCCCTAGAAGATAAAGGCTGGGTAGCACGTCATGAGAAAGTCGCCGAGCTTAACCTCGACTGGCGCACCACACTCGAAATGGACGAAACGCCACATAAACTCAATAAAGAACAAGCCGTCGCCGTTGCCACTTTAAATCTGCAACAAGGATATCACTGTACTTTATTAGAAGGCATTACCGGTTCGGGTAAGACGGAAGTCTATTTGGCGGTGCTCGAAGAAGTCCTTAAGCAAGGCAAGCAAGCATTAATTTTAGTGCCTGAAATCGGTTTAACGCCCCAAACTATCAATCGCTTTAAGCGGCGTTTCAAAGTCAATGTCGCCATTTTGCATTCAGGGTTAACCGACAATCAGAGACTCGAAGCTTGGCGCCAAGCCCGCTGCGGTCAGGCCGCCATCATTATCGGCACCCGCTCAGCCTTGTTCACGCCTATGGCCTATCCCGGCATTATCATACTCGATGAAGAGCACGACAGCAGCTTCAAGCAACAGGAAGGCGTCGGTTATCACGCCCGCGACTTGGCAGTCATGCGTGGCCATCTGGAATCGATTCCGGTGATATTAGGCACGGCAACCCCCTCACTCGAAAGTCTACAAAATGCTTTAAGTGGCCGTTACCATCATTTGCAATTGGGTGAGCGCGCGGGCGTTGCTAAAAAAGTGCGTCAAGGCATTATCGACATTAAAAATATGCCGTTAAAAGCAGGCATGTCGGTGCCGCTGCTGAACGAAATCCGTCTGCATTTAGACGCAGGCAACCAAGTGTTACTGTTTCTCAATCGCCGCGGCTTTGCACCCGCCCTGCTTTGCCACGAGTGTGGGCACTTACACGAGTGCGACCGCTGCGATGCGTTTTTCACTGTGCATCAATCTCTTGGCGAAATTTGCTGCCATCATTGTGGCAATCAATACGCTATCCCTAAGCAATGCCACAAATGCGGTAGCACTATGCTGATGGGCCAAGGCATAGGCACTGAACAACTGGCCGAGGCGCTGCAACAGGAGTTTCCGAAACATCCAGTCGTGCGCATCGACCGCGATACCACTCGCTTGAAAGGCTCATTGGAAACCCACTTAAACGCAATTCATAAGGGCGAATATAAAATCCTCGTCGGCACGCAAATGCTAGCCAAAGGCCATCACTTTCCTGATGTGACGCTTGTTGGGCTACTCGATGTCGATGGCGCCTTATTTAGCGCCGACTTTCGCGCGCCCGAGCGTTTTGGGCAGCTCTATACCCAAGTCGCCGGGCGTGCGGGCCGTGCCAGTAAACCCGGCACGGTATTATTGCAAACTCACCAGAGCGACAATCCCATTTTGCGGGATTTGCTGCACCGCGGTTATGGCGAGTTTGCTCGCAGCCAGCTCAAAGAACGTCAACAGGCACTGCTGCCGCCAGCATGGCATATGGTGTTGGTGCGCGCCGAAGCGCATTTAGCCAGTGATGCCGATAACTTTCTCAACGCCTTCGCCGCGCTCTTGCCCCAAGATAAAGAATTTGAGGTGATTGGTCCTATGCCAGCGCCCTTAGATAAAAAAGCCGGCAAGTTCCGCCGCCAACTCTTATTCCAAGCTAAAAACCGCAATCGCTTGCAACAAGAGTTTGAACGTATTCATCCGCTTGTAGAGCAGCTTATCGAAGCCAAGCGGTGCCGATGGAGCTTAGACAGAGATCCGCAGGATCTCCTCTGAGTCGAGTATTTGATAAGTATTTAAGCGCCATTTGATAAAAAATCATCGGGAAGATAGCAATTGTTAACCACAAACGGCTAAAATATGCGGTTATTCCCTGTATTCACTCTTAAAGTTAGTGCCGATTAGAACCCATGAAATCACATATCCAATCATTACTTGAACAAACTCTAGAATCCTTTAAACAACAAGGTATTGTGCCTGCTGACTTTGAAGCGCGCATTCAGGTAGATCGAACCAAGGATAAGAGTCATGGCGACTTGGCAACCAACTTAGCCATGATGCTGACTAAGGTCGCGGGCAAGAATCCACGTGAATTAGCCCAACTGATCATCGACACCTTACCGGCTTCGGCTTTTGTGGCTAAGGTTGAAATTGCAGGTCCTGGCTTTATCAACTTTTTTATCAACGACAGCGCCTTAGCTGATCAACTGCAAAATGCCGTCAACGATGAGCATTTAGGTATCAAGTTACCGACACCGCAAACCGTTGTTGTTGATTATTCTTCGCCAAACCTCGCCAAAGAAATGCACGTAGGTCACCTACGTTCAACCATCATTGGTGACAGTGTGGTGCGTGCACTGGAATTTTTAGGCCACAAAGTTATCCGTCAAAACCATGTGGGCGACTGGGGTACACAATTTGGTATGTTGCTGGCCTATATGGAAGAGCTACGCGCCAAAAACGGTGAGAAAGCGCAACTTGAACTGTCTGATTTAGAAAACTTTTATCGTGCCGCCAAACTGCGTTTCGACGAATCAGCAGAATTCGCGACCCGCGCTCGCCAATTAGTGGTTGAACTGCAATCTGGCGACGAATACTGCAACAAATTGTGGCGCGAATTTAACGACATTTCGTTAAGCCACTGCCATGAAGTCTACGCCCGTTTAGGTGTGAGCCTGACCCGCGCCGACGTGCACGGTGAAAGTGCCTATAACGCCGATCTAGAACAAGTAGTTAAAGATTTAGATGCCCAAGGTTTATTAACCGAAAGCAACGGCGCCAAAGTTGTGTTCCAAGAAGCCTTCCGTAATAAAGAAGGTGAGCCACTGCCAGTGATCATCCAAAAAGCTGATGGTGGCTACTTGTATGCCACCTCAGATCTTGCGGCAATGCGCTACCGTTCGAACGTATTAAAAGCCGATCGCGTACTGTATTTTGTTGACCTACGTCAGGCGCTGCATTTCCAACAAGTCTTCAGCCTAGCCAAGCTGGCTAAATTTGTTCGTGAAGATATGTCATTGGAGCACTTAGGTTTTGGCACGATGAACGGCGAAGATGGCCGTCCATTCAAAACCCGTAGCGGCGGTGTCGTTAAGTTAGTCGACCTGTTAGAAGAAGCCAACGTGCGCGCACTAGAACTCGTTCGCAGTAAAAATCCAGATATGGATGAGAACACGCTGGCTGAAATCGCCCGTGTCGTTGGGATCAGCGCCGTTAAATATGCTGATTTATCGAAAAACCGTACCAGCGATTACATCTTTAGCTTCGAACAAATGCTCAGCTTCGAAGGCAATACCGCGCCTTACCTGCTGTACGCTTATACCCGTGTTGCGGGCATCTTCAAGCGTGTAACCGATCTGGATTTGAGCCAAGCGAAAATCGTGCTTGAGCATGAAAAAGAGAAAGATCTCGGTAACAAGTTAGCGCAGTTCGGCGAGATCCTCAGTCGCGTTGTCGATAAAGGTCAACCGCACGTATTGTGTGCTTACCTGTATGAATTAGCGGGTGCTTTCTCAAGCTTCTACGAAGCCTGCCCCGTACTTGCCGCCGATAACGACGCGCAAAAGAATAGCCGTTTATTACTCGCACAATTGACGGCTCGTACGTTACAAAAAGGCCTAAATCTACTCGGTATAGAAACCTTAGAGCGGATGTAAGCCATGAGTAATCGCGATTATGCCAATAGAAGGCCGCAGTCGGGCGCTAAACCGCGCCCAGTCCGCGCGACTCGCCCAACCCGAGCAAAGCCTTCACAATCTAAATCAGCACCGCGTAAGAAGCTGCCGCTGACGCTGATAGGCTTTGTCATACTCGCTGTGGGTTGTTTCGTCTATTTTCTATGGAGCATTAAAGATAATGCTCAGCAAGAAGAGCAGCCGAGGCCAACTCCGGCCAAGAAAACTGAAACTCGAGTTAAGCCGCAAGAAAATGTGGTGCTCACCCCTAAGGTGAAAGAACCCGAGCGTAAAGCCGTCGTTATTCCTGTCGCGACCGAGGAAACAGCAGAGCCTGTTGCTCCGCCGAAGAAGGACCCTAACGCTCTGCCGCCTCAACCAAAGGAAGAATGGACCTATCTCAATGAGCTTGAAAACAAGCATGTTGAGGTCGATATTCCCGATGTGGTTGCAACACGAGCGCCAATGCAATATCAATTGCAATGTGCTTCTTTCCGCCAAGAATCACAGGCAAATGAGATGAAAGCTGTCATCGCTTTCCAAGGTTTGGAGGCGCAAGTAAGACAAGTCGAAGGTACGACTGGCGTGTGGTACAAAGTCGCTTTAGGTCCTTATGAACGTAAGCGTGATGCCGAACGTAAGCGTCACACGCTGCAAAATGCCGGGATTAATGGTTGTCAGATTCTGGCTATCCCTAAATAAGGCTTCACCCTTTCTAGGCGTTTTTTAAATACCTAATCACAAAAATAGCGGCCAGCGTTTATCGCTCGTCGCTATTTTTTTATCCGCTACGCTTTAGCTTGCCGCATAACCCAGCATTCGCTCCAAGTTCATCTAGACACGCCCAGTTTTAAACAACCCTATTTTTTAAAGTACTGTTTTGCTAAATCTATAACTGATTATTTATAAACAACAAAATCCTTTATTAATAAAGATTAATATGCAGTTTAATTGACCTAGATCAAACTTAGGCGTATCTCTTAAGTAACAGCAAGACTGTTGTATCTGTGTCAAATCCAACCTTAGGGTGAAGTATTATGAATGCATTAATCGAGATAGAAGCCACCGAATTCAGCCAACTTTTCAAAAGTGGTGACATGCTAGGAATTAGAATGTTTATGGAGCATGTTCGCATGCCGCTGGATGTTCAAGACAAGATTTATGACGAAATTTCTGCGCTTCAGCAATTAGAGCAAAACCAAATTGCCAAGCTCATTGAAACCCACGCCCATTCCCAAATTCATGAACGCCTAGCTTATTAGCCTTCCATTCAATGAAAAATTTATCTATGCCCAACTGCAGCTTCTCGCGGTTCACTCAACAGAAGCTGCATGATCTCCCCGTAACTCACAACACAAGCCGTTATATAAACCGCCACGACACACATCATCCAATTACAGCCCAAAAATAAGGCCAAATACCTGAGTATTTGGCCTTAATAAACTAGCGAGTTTCAGATGTTAACCAGGGCCTTAGCTCGGTTTTTCTTCCGTTAAGCCTATGCTATTCATCCAGTAATCGAAATCCACCATATTACCCGGCAATACCACTCGGCTATTCTTCTGGCTTAAGCCATCGAGCTGTTTAAAGTACTGTTCACCGAGTTGCATCCGCAGAGCATTGTGACCACCCGGCGCGGCAATCACAGAGGCTAAACGTTCTATCGATTCCGCCGTCGCACGGGAAATAGTTAAAATTTCCTCAGCCTTACCTTCAGCTTCGTTAATACGTCGCTGCATCTCACCTTCAGAGCGGTTTACCGTCTCAGCTTTAACACCTTCTGAACGGTTAATCTTGCTCTGCTTGTCGCCTTCACTCTTAGCCAATAATGCGCGGCGCTCACGCTCAGCATTCACTTGCATTTCCATGGCATTTTTAACGGTTTCAGGTGGGGTGATATTTTTAATCTCATAACGATGCACACGTATTCCCCACATGGCACCGGCTTGATCTAATACCTGCACAACCTTGGCAGAAATCACATCACGCTCTTCGAAGGTGCGGTCAAGGTCCAGCGTCCCTATGACAGAGCGTGTCGTCGTTTGCGCTAGCTGGATAGCGGCGTAGCGATAATCAGTAATACCGTAACTGGCTTTGACTGGGTCGGTCACAGAGATATAAATCACCCCGTCCACTTCAACGTTAACTTCGTCGCTCGAAAAACACTCCTGCGGCGGTACATCGATGGTCTCTTCTTTCAAATCATGAATGAAAGCGACTTTATCCACGAAGGGGATCAAGGTATGGAAACCCGCATCTAAGGTGCTGTGGTACTTACCTAAACGCTCCACAATATAAGCCGACTTAGTGGGAACAAGTCGAATCGATTGGAAAAGCTTAATCACGAAAATGGCAAAGATAAGTCCCCAAATTGCCATCACAATCAAATCTGTATCTAATGGAAGATTCATTATCGCGCTCCTTTGCCACTATTATTTTGGCCACTCACAGTCTGAGTGACTTGCTCCATGCCTTCGAAGAAACCTTCGAGTTTCGCCATTTCAGCGGGGACAACAGAGACCTGTGCATCATTGAGGATCTTGCCAACTTGAGCGATAAACTGTTCTTTCAATAACATATTCATCGCATCTGTACCGCCATTGACCGCTAACGCCTGCGAGATCATTGCCATACCTTCGGATTTCGCTTTGGCTATGATAGCAATCTCTTGACCTGTACCTTTGGCTTCATTAATCCGTTTCTGTTTTTGACCTTCTGACAGGTTAATCGCCTCTTGGCGCTCACCTTCAGACATATTGATCATCGCCGCTTTTTCCGCATTGGCCAACGTGATTTCGGCGCGTTTGCGACGCTCGGCTTCCATCTGCTTCTCAAGGGTGTGGATCACATGGCGCGAAGGCGTAATATTGCGAATTTCATAGCGCAATACTTTGATCCCCCAAGGTTCTGACGCCTTATCGATTTCCCGCACTATGGATTCATTCAAGCTATCACGCTCGGAGAATGTTTCACTCAAACTCAGCTTACCAATCTCAGAACGCATTGTGGTTTGGGCTAAATTCACCGCCGCTTTACGATAGTTTTCAATGCCATAACTCGCTAATTTGCCATCCATCACTTTTAAGTAGACTAAACCGTCCACTTCCAGTTGAGTGTTATCTTTAGAGATACAACTCTGTGGCGGCACATCTAATACTTGCTCACGGGTATCGTGACGGTAGGAGACGCGGTCGAAGAAAGGGATCAAAAAATGAAATCCTGGGTTTAATACTGCACGGAATTTCCCCAGACGCTCAATAACATGCACTTCACGCATCGGCACGATAAGCATCAACTTATAGAGAATAAAAAAGATAAATAAAATGACTAAGGTAAATACAAACATAGATTCCATCCTTTAGTTTTTGGAAGCTTCTATTGAAATAGGCTCAACGACTAGAGCGATATTTTCACGACAAATAATTCTGACTTCGGTCCCCGCAGCGATAGTGGTGCCATCGCCCAGCGCTGGCCATTCACTCCCCTGAAATTCCACCCGCCCGGGTGTTTGTCCAGGACCTATGGTCTGCTTTACGCGAACAACTTGATTGTATAGATCGATTGCTTCATCCGTGTTATCCACATGGGAATCACCACCAACGAGCCTTTGAGTTACTTGTCTGAAGGTCAATAACAACACAATGGCCGAGATAAACCACAGGGTCATGCTCTGCACTACGCCTTCGACTAGTCCTATGCCTAACGCGCCAGCCACGACTAAACAAGCCGCGCCCAGCAACACTATGATGCCACCGGGAACCACTATTTCGGCGAGCATAAATACTAGCCCCACCACTGCCCACACTAAAATCGGATTTGAAAACTCCATATTTCCCCCTGAAATGAGAGTGTCCTTGCAGCAACTATAACAGCAGCTTTTCGGATAAGCGACATAATATGTCAAAATTTACGAAGCAAAATGCCCAATCAATCACTTCTGTGTTAGGCCTCATTCTCCCATATCCACACGGCAAAGCCCTTAGGTTGTTTTAAAATTAAGCATAATCAATTCAAAAAGATAGCCAACACCAAAGGAATAACTCATTCTGATATAGCAAAATCCATTTAAAATCAATTAGCTAAAAACAGATTATCACCATAATGATTATGTGATTTTGACAACAACATTCGATAAAAACTTTGAATAAATGTAAATTTTTGCATATATTGCCCCCACTTTTGTGCCAGTCCTTTGACGTACACTCACGCTAGGTTTGAACTTACCCATCAAACCATGCCATAGGTCAGAGAGCGGATTGAGTAAGACGCGAATTAACTTCGACCTATACAACAGGAAATAACAATGAAAAAAACATGCCTATGCCTAGCACTCATGCTTTCTCCTCAAGCATTTGCGGGTGACTTAGTACAATGGTGGGATTTCAGTGCAACAGCTCTCTATGGTGAAGACTACGATTTAGCACCATCGGACAAACAAGCCACTATCACCTTAGAAACGGCGGGCGGCTGGAAATACGGTGATTGGTTTGCCTTCCAAGACTTTATCTATTTCAAAGGCAACGATACAGGCATGGAAAGCACCACCTATGGTGAAATTTCGCCACGCTTCAGTGCCAGTAAAATCCTCGGCGAGAAAATCGCCTTTGGTCCAGTAACAGATTTATCTCTGGCGCTGACCTATGAAGAAGGTGAAGGCCCAGTTCACAGCCTGCTTTACGGTTTAGGCGTTGATGTCGCCGTGCCTTATTTCACTTACCTGAACTTTAATACCTATCGCCGCAATGGTATGAGCACTGGCAACAATAGTGACGGCTGGCAGTTCACCCCAGTATTTCGCATCGACATTCCCGTTGGCTCAGCCAACATAGTGCTTGATGGCTTTATCGACTGGGTATTTGCCACCGATGATAATAGCTACGAGGAGAACTTCCACTTCAATCCACAGTTGAAATACGATCTTGGAAAGAGCCTGTTCGGTGATCATCAAGCCAATAAACTATTGGTGGGTATTGAATACGATCTGTGGACCAATAAATACGGTGTGAAAGGCGTCGATCAAGACACTTACTCAGTGATTGCCCAATACCACTTCTAATCGGTATCGGCATAGTTTTAAAGCAACAAAAAAGGTGCCATTGGCACCTTTTTTAGTTTGGTCACTCACTTTGCAGGGGGTGTCGCTTAGCGTAATAAAAATTAGGCTAATAGTTTTTTCGCTGCAGCAACCACGATAGAAACCGCACTTACTTCGGTTTTCTTCATTGTGGCTTCATCAGGAATTTCTTGTTGGGTGCGGTTTACAATCACACCAGCAACACAGGCTGCACGCCAGCCTTGAGTCGCACACATAGTGAATAAGGTGGAAGATTCCATCTCATAGTTCAGTACGCCCATATCTTGCCATTCTTTCATTGAACCCGCGAAACGACGCGTTACACGGCCAGTGACAGTGTCGTAACGCTCTTGGCCTGGGTAGAAAGTATCAGAAGAAGCCGTTACGCCAATGTGTGGCTCTACGCCTGCATCGCGACACGCTGCAACCATAGCAGTGGTACATTCAAAGTTTGCAACCGCAGGGAACTCCATAGGTGCAAAGTGCAAGCTCGCGCCATCTAAACGCACTGAAGCTTGAGTCACAATCACATCGCCCACATTCACATGGGGTTGAATTGCACCTGTAGTACCAACGCGCAGGAAGGTATTCACACCTAACTGTGCAAGTTCTTCTACTGCGATAGAAGTCGATGGGCCACCGATACCGGTTGAACACACGACTACTGGCTTACCATCGGCATACGCTAAATAGCTTGTATACTCGCGGTGGCTAGCAAGAAACGTCGCATTGTCCATTAGTTCGGCAATACGTTTTACGCGCTCTGGATCACCTGGAACGATTGCCAAAGTTGCACCATCGAGCATTGCTTTGGTCAAACCTAAATGAAATACATCAGCCATTGTGAAAACCCCTTTCATTTTTGATAATTAAATTCTTATAAAATCGACTTTAACCTAGTATCGAAGCGGTGAAGGTTAACTTGATCACAGAATTATCGGCAAGAAGTAATTGTTTAGTCGTAATCAAATTACCAATCGCCCTCACATCTGATCACAAGATAGCAAATTTGCCCGCACTGCGAATGCCAGTCTGATTTATGCCTAACAAAGTGTGAACCAGATCCTAATCACATGCCATAGACAGCGGCCGAAATCATCTAATCCAATGATTTATAAATAATTAAAATAAATCATCATTTAGTATTAATCTGAAGCGGGACGAAAGGTGATCTAAGTCACATTTCACTGTAGAGTGAAAGGTTAGGGTTAAGGCGAAACCAGAAGTGTAGTAGATGACGACAAGGAGAATGCCGATGTTTCCAGAGTACAGAGAATTAATTTCCACCCTGAAAACCCAAGATGCTCATTTTCAACGTAAGTTTAACGAGCATAATCAGTTAGACGAGGAAATCAAACAACTGGAAAAACGTGTCGCCAGTGATTTCAATCCGACAGTGAAAGAACTCAAAAGCAGAAAGTTACACCTAAAAGAAGAGATTTATCAGATCCTCAAATCCCACGAGTAATCCCAAACTTCTTTAGCGAACAACAAGGGCGCCTAAGCGCCCTTATTCATGTCACCACAATAGCTTACAGATAGTAATCTTTCAGCGGTGGGAAACCGTTAAAGCACACTGCCGAATACGTCGTCGTATAAGCGCCAGCGGTTAACCAATACATGCGATCACCAATGGCTAAGTCATTCGGTAAACCATAGCTGTAGTGCTCATACATGATATCGGCACTGTCGCAGGTTGGGCCGGCAATCACGCATTTATCCAGCTCGCCTTGACGATCAGTATAAATCGGGAACTTAATCGCCTCGTCCATCGTTTCAATCAAGCCTGAGAATTTACCCACATCGGTAAACACCCAACGCTCTAACGCTGTGTAGGATTTTTTGCTGATCAGTACCACTTCAGACACTAAAATCCCCGCGTTAGAAATCAACGAACGGCCCGGCTCCAGAATAATTTGCGGTAAATCGTCACCGAAATCTTCCTTCAGGAAGTGAGTAATCTGCTCGGCATACACACCCAATTGATTGGTTTTATCAATATAGTTAGCAGGGAAACCGCCGCCCATGTTGATCATCTTCAAGGTGATATTGTGCTCATCACGCAGACGGTCGAAAATGCTTTTCACTTTACCAATGGCAGAATCCCAAGCACCGATATCACGTTGCTGTGAACCTACGTGGAAAGAAATACCAAAAGGTTCTAAGCCCAATTCCTGCGCCAATACTAATAGCTCATAGGCCATTTCGTTTTGGCAGCCGAATTTACGCGATAACGGCCAATCAGCCGTGTCTGTACCTTCGGTCAAAATGCGCACGTAAATACGCGATCCCGGTGCTTCTTCGGCGATCATACGTAGATCGGCCTCTGAGTCGGATGCATACATACGCACGCCGCGCTCATAAAATGCACGTACATCTTGACGCTTTTTAATGGTATTGCCGTAGCTGACTCGGTCGGTTGTCACGCCGACATTCATGACCATATCTAGTTCATAAATTGAGGCAATATCAAAGTTTGACCCTTTATCTTTCAGTAAAGATAAGATCTCGGCCGCTGGGTTTGCCTTAACTGCATAATAAACGTTGGCGTAAGGAAAACTATTAACCATGTCATCGTATTGTTTCGCTATGATACTGGTATCAATTACTACGAACGGGGTTGCTTTGTCTTTGGCAAACGCTTCAATACGCTTGAATGTATCCACGTCATAATAGTCAGCAACATCAATAGATTGAAATTGGCTCATTGGGCCAGAGTCTCCTTTGGGTCAAGTAGAAAAAAGTGAGTGTAATGTCTTAAAAAACGTGCGCAGTAAACGATATTTTATCGCTTTACGCAACGAATTTTTATGCTGAATTCATAACTTTTTATTCCACAATGTTTTAAGGGGCTAAACCATCAAAAAAAGCCTCTATAAAACAAATGATTATGCACACAAACTCTAATACCAATCGTATTAAATATCTGTTCATTCAGCGGGAGTTCAACGCGCTTTAGACAAGGCGAAGGCTTGAAGGCATAGTGGTGCTCTGTCGAAAGCCTTAAACGCAGTATAAAGCGCGTTGAAACCCGCCCTTCGGGAGCCACACAGGCATCCCACTCCGGTGTTACATTGACTTAAAAGGGAATGACCATTTCTGCGTCAATGCGCCTTGGATTGAGATGCCTGTGAGGCTCTGAACTGATTAGATATTTAATGTGATTGGTATAAGGTAAATTTGTGTGCATTATCAGAATAAAAAGTGAATTTTTTACGACATTATCGCAAAGGAGAGAGATAGACTGGCTCAAGCCAACATATCCATCCTAAAGTGATAAGCTTGAGGGGCAAGCGCGCCACGAAAAAAGGCTAATGTGGCGCCTTAAATTAGGTCAATTAAATTGAATCGTTACTGCGGCTGATTGAGTTTTGTGAGTGCTTGGCCCAAGGCTTCACTGGAATCAAAATAGGCGATATCTAAAATATTACGCTGATTGAGCAATATCATAGTGGCCATATCTTTGGTATCTGGTAGTAAACGACTGATCTCACCTTCCCTATCTAACCCAATCGCAAAGGGTAAATCTTGCATTTGTGGCACAGCAACAAACTTAGCGATTAAAGAAGGCATACCACTGATATCGGCGACATAAACTAAACCCGCAGGCATTTGAGCCGTACTTAGAGGCGTGAGTGCTTCTTTAGTCACATCACCGCCTTTCATGCTGCGGCTAAAGAGCAACACTTGAGTTTCATCTGTCACACTTACAGTTTGATCATTTTGATCGAGAAGTGAAATAGGATTAATCGCATCGCCCGCAACATAACTCGCAGCATAGGCCCACATGGGGGTTAATAAACAAGACAGACATAACAACAGCGTTTTCATAAACACTCGACTCCATTATTGGATAGGCGGACAGCATACCTGACTCCCCCTATCGACTCATTAAATCAACCGCGATTACATGATACGCTTCACACATGCAGGTGAATAAGCATTTGATGGGATTTCTGCGCTATAATCGCACAGTTAATTTTATTACAAGGATATCATAATGATAACACCTGGACTCGATCAGGAATTGCAGCAACTACAAGGCGTTTATCAACTGATCACTGAGTTTTTAGTCACCTACAGCTTCCAATTGGTCGGCGCTTTACTGATCTTTTTACTGGGCTTGTGGGTCGCCAGTAAGACATCACGCTTAGTCGCAAAGCAGTTCGAAAAACACAATATCGACATTACCTTAAGTAATTTTGTCAGTAACCTTATCCGTATTCTGATCATCATAATGGTTGGAATCATCGCTCTCGGCAAAATCGGCATCAGCGTCACCCCTATGGTGGCAGCCATTGGTGCAGCCTCCTTAGGTGCAGGCTTAGCCTTGCAAGGCATGTTAGCCAACTATGCCGCCGGCGTGACCATTATCGTCACCCGTCCTTTCGTTGTAGGGAATACTATCGAAATCAAAGGGGAAAGCGGCGTCGTTAAACGTATCCACTTAGGCATGACCATACTCACCAATGAGGAAGGCGAGCAAATCAGCATTCCTAATAAGCATATCGTCGGTGAGATCCTGCATAATTCCTTTAGCAATAAACTGGTCGAAACCCAGTTCAATCTCAGTTACAACACAGATCCCGAACGGGCCATTAGTGTGATCACTGAATTATTGAGTAACAATCCCTATGTTTATCAAGAGACTGCACCCAATATTGGCATCAATGGTTTTAATGCCATTGGGATTGAAATGGGAGTGCGCTATTGGGTGCCAACGCAAAGCTATTTTCAGCATAAATATAAGGTGAACTTAGCCCTCTACAACGCCCTTAAGCAGGCGGGAATCGAGATTGCCTGCCCCATCAGAGAGATCCATCTGCAAGATAAATAACGCTAATGCTCATGGAGTTGACCGGCGTAGTCGGTCAGTCTAGCGCACATGGTAAACTTGCATTCTTGTAAAAACTTACGTTTACTACACTCCCAAATATCGATAGTGATGGACTACTATGTTGTTGATACTCATAATTATTGCTTTTATTGTACTGTTTATTTTTTTCGCTAAATATCAAAAAAAACAAGCTCAAGCCGAAGCGCTTGCCGCAGGAGAGCCCAATGCGCTACTCCATCATGGCATCGCACTGATTAATAAAAATCAAGTGGAAGCTGGCTTAGATTTTATTCATCAAGCCGTGGATAAAGGGCTGGCCGTTGCGGCTATCACCCTTGCCGAATTATATTCGGGCCGATTCCCACAAATCCCCGCCGATCCCAAGGCATCTAACGATTGGTATAAAAAAGCGGCCGAACTCGATGCCCAATACTTATCACTGTTAACGCTATCGAATTTGCTTTCGCCTGAGGCGCAAACTCGGGAAGATCTAGAAATGCTGGAGGCTCAGCTCAAACCCAATGCTGAAGCAGGCGATGCCACGTTTCAGTATGAACTTGGGCTTTTATATGAAAGGCAGCCTCTACTCGATCCAGATGCGACTCAAGCCATTAATTGGTTTGAAAAAGCCGCAGCCCAACAACATCCAGATGCCGATTACCACCTAGGGGCGCTTTATTGGCATGATGGACGCGTTACTTCGGACTATTCCAAAGCACGGGAATACTTTGAAAAATCCGCCGCCGCTGGTGATGAATTAGCAAAAGATGATCTAGGGCATATGCTTGCCGCAGGCCAAGGTGGACCTAAAGATTTAGCTCGCGCAGAGGCATTACTTAGCGAGCGCGCCGCAGACGATGATTTCCGCCAGTATTATCTTGGTAAACGTTTCCTCTACGGTGAAGATTTTGCTGTCGACTATGACAAGGCGCGCCATTGGTTAAGCCAATCTGTAGCTAGAGGTAATGACTTCGCTAAGATTGAATTTGCTCATCTTTTACTGAAAGCGCCACAAAATGAAAGTGATTACCAACAGGCTAAAATTGACTTTGAAGAATTCGCACTTAAGTGGAATGAAGACGCACTGCTAGGCCTAGGCAAGATTTATGAGCAAGGTTTAGGCGTGAGTCGCCAACCGATTAAAGCGTTAATGTATTACCAGCTCGCGGCCATGAGCAATAGAGCCGATCATCTAAAAGAATTAGCCAGATTCAGTCAGCAACTAGGCACCTTAGAGATAAGAGAGGCCGAGCGGCTGCGTGACAGTTTCTTGCATCAGTATCCAATCCCCGCTGAGCAACAACAATATTTTTATGCCTATAAGGCTGAATCATTTTTAAGTGGTGAAAAACCCACTCAAGAGGCTCTACAGGCAGCAGAAACTTGGTTCATCAAATCGGCAGAGCTAGGTAATGAAATTGCGATGCGGGAACTGGTCAATATTTACAGCGCGGAGCGATTAAACAAGCCAGTACAAGTGTTTATTTGGTCTAGTTTATTGCTACGTCATTTTGGTAAATACGGGATGAATAGCGCTCAGTTGCTCTATCAAACCAGCGCTAAATCTTGCTTAACAGAATCCGAACTTGCCTACGCCGAAACCCAAATTGAGGCCATTGAAACCCAATTTATGCCCTATCTTGAGTCAGAAAGGTAAGTTTAGTCCCAAAAAGGTTTGGCCAAATTAAATAAGCCAAACCTTTTAGTGGCAAAATAGAGTGCATTTATAAATCCTTAAAAAGCACAGTAGATATATAAGCACTACAATCATTGTATTCACTAAACCTGTACGGCTAAATGACTAGACATAAAACCTAGTCGGATTAACTGTCCAGCCCGATAATTAAAACTGACCATTTTAATAGGCAAGATGAATGAGGCTGATACTGACCATTGTCATTTCATGCTTATTTCTGTCCCAAGCGAAGGCAGAAACTTCTGCTGTTGTCTGGCAAGCACACTGCCGCGATAGGCATCCTGTTATTTATGTCGAAAAGGGTGAGTGTAAAGGCCCAGGTGCTGCGGTGATCAATCAAGTCATCACCCGCCTAGGTCACAAGGTAAATTGGAGTAATGTGCCTTGGGCACGCACGATTAAAGTCGCCGAAACGGGACAAGTCGACCTCATTCCCGTCCATTCGATGACACCCGAGCGTAAGGATTTTCTAGACCCTATGCTGTTGGGCTACGACAAACGCTACGTCTATTACTTTGCGCTTGCGAATCGACAGCTTGAGGTCAAACATTTCGATGAATTAAAACCCCATATCATTGGCGCACTCAGAGGCGCTTTTTACTGTCCGCAGTTCAATGACAATCAAAACCAACTAAAAGTGTCTTTTGTTAATGATAACGGTCAGTTAATCAATATGTTGAAGGCTGGACGTATCGATTTAGCCATCACCTCCGAACAACATGAAATGCAATTCTTTGCTAACGATCCCCAGCTTAAGCAAATGGAATACGTCGACATCAGCAAGAACGGCCGTTACTTCAGCATTCCGCTCATGTCGCCGCTGCATCAATATGCCAAGCAAGTTCACCAGATAGTCAACGATATGCGCACCTCAGGTGAAATCACTCGGCTATTTGAGTCCTATGGCGTCGAGCCTCCGCTTAATCTCACTGAATCGCCCTTAGCGACTCACTGTTCTGAATACTGATAACCCAAAACTAACTTGGAATTAATTCGCGCGTGCGGCTAAATGCCGTAACAAGGCTGCCAGCGTTGGCGCAATCGTCTGATGGGACGGGTAACACAGACCAATACGACGAAACATTCTCGAACCATCAAATTTTACTTGCTTGAGTCTAGGCTCATCCTCAATTAAACCATCAGGCAAAAAACTCACGCCAAATCCAGCCAACACCAGCGACATCACGAGAGACTTAGATTCGGCCTTAGCGACTAAATTGAGCGACATATTGCTGCACGCCAGTAAACCTATCGTCTGCTGATGAGCTTCACAGGGTGGACACTCGATAAAGTCAAAACCATTTAGCTGCTCGGGGCGTAGGCTATCGACTTGGGCGAGGGCATGCTCCTTGGGGACGCACAGCACATAATCTTCTTCCCACAGCGGGAAAAACACTTCATCTTCATGGCGTAAACTGTCGATAGTTAAACGACAATCTGCGGGGCTTTGATAATCCACCAGCTCCAGATCTAGCTTCTCAATGGCTTGATTCACCTGCTGTAAAAAACCCGCCAAACGCCGCTGACTGAGATCTGGCATCACAGCCAAACGTAGCTTTTGTCGGCTCGCCTTCGCCATAAACAGACCCGGCAATTTACTCGCCTCCTCGACTAATTTAACCGCCAAAGGATACAAATAATGGGCGCTATCTAAGGGTTTAACGCCTTTCTTACTACGCTCAAATAGCTGGCCGCCTAACTCTTCTTCCAATTGCTTTAAGCCAGCTGACAGTGAAGGCTGGCTCACAAAGCAACGGTTAGCCGCTGCGGTAATATTGTTCTCTTCAAAAATTGCGATAAAGAAACGCAGTAAACGTAAATCAACCATTTTATCTTCTCCGACAACGGCAAATTAAGTACAAAGCTCGATAATAGTGTCATAGGCTGAGACTATCATATCCAGCTGGAATAAGTATTTTTCGGCTAAAAATCCCCAGCCTATACTGATTGCCAACTTAAAGACGCCGAACAACAGTTTGTTTACGGCTCAGATTGGCTTCAATTAATAGGAAATACTAATGAATCAAGTTACTAAATCACTGGTTGTCATCACGGGCGCTTCATCGGGTATTGGCGCCGCTATGGCCAAAAGTTTTAGCGCCGCAGGCCACCCACTGTTATTACTGGCACGCCGGGTTGAAGCAATGCAAGCACTTGAATTACCTAACAGCCTCTCTATCAGCGTCGATGTCACCGACACTGTAGCCATTAAAATCGCCATAACTCAAGCAGAAGCACAATTTGGCCCTGTCGGCTGTCTTATCAATAACGCGGGTGTGATGTTGCTGGGTCAGATCGATGTGCAAGATCCTAACGAATGGAGCCGCATGCTCAATATCAATGTGATGGGCGTGCTTAATGGCATTCATGCGGTATTAGCCGACATGAAAGCTCGCAAAACTGGCACTATCATTAATATCAGCTCAGTGGCGGGGCGTAAAACCTTTCCAAACCACGCTGCTTACTGCGCCACTAAATTTGCCGTGCACGCCTTAACAGAAAACATTCGTGAAGAAGTCGCCATGGATGACGTACGCCTTATCACTATCGCCCCAGGCGCAGTAGAAACTGAGTTGCTAAGTCATACCACCAGCGATGACATTAAAGCCGGTTACCATGACTGGAAAGAAGAAATGGGCGGCGTTATCGCGCCTGAAAACGTCGCCGCTGCCGCACTGTTTGCATGGCAACAACCGCAAAATGTGTGCGTACGCGAAATCGTTTTAGCGCCAACACGCCAGCAGCCTTAATCCGTCTCGAGTCCGTATTCGCCTAGACTGTTTAGGCGAATACGGTTCAGAAACACTCATCAACCCAAGCCAAAAACTAAAAATGTCAGATCATGCTCTAGCATTTGTAGCTTAGTGCCACATCCCGCAACCATCTCGCTAATTTTAAAATAGCTACTTTAGTTAATGCATATTTTACAAAGTGTTAGCTAAATCACAGTCGCTTTTGGCGTGTTAAGTACCAAACACGACAAGTAAAATCGTCATGACTAATTTAGCCAAAAATCAACCTATTGGTTTTACTGAAATAAAAATAGCGTAAACCGCGACAAAACACAGTCAATTAGATTTTTATCAATGAATTTTTTATCAATTAGATTTTTTTAATGGAAGTGATACACCTCAAATTTACTCACTGTGGTTTTTGATAAATTTGTTCACAAGGCGGAATCAATAAAAACACTTCGCCAACAAAGTTATACAAATGGCCACAAAAGTAAGGAATGAGATGATGAAAACATTAACCAAGATAGCAATAGCAATAGCAATGGCCGTAATAGGCAGCTTAGGTATCAATGCCTACGCAGCAGACGGTGGTAACCCAAAGAAAGGTAAACATTTATACAAAAAAGAATGTAAAGCCTGCCATAGCCAAGGTGGCGAAGGCGGTGAACTTACCCCTATGACCAAGACAATGAGCCAATGGGATCGCTTCTTTGATAAAGATAAGCACAAACTCAAACCAGAGGTATTCAACGGCTTCACAGAACAAGACCTCAAGGACATACAGCAATTTTTGTATGACCACGCCGCCGACTCAGACCAACCACAAACCTGCGGCTGATCTCTGCCCATTTAACGGCCTAAGGCAATGCTAGAAAGCAGCCCTGCAACTGCGACCTAAATCATTGACTTAAAAATTTAAAACCCAATGCGAGAAAAAATGGGGAAACACCTCAGGGACTCCTATTGGGTAAATTTGGCGAAATGCTTCTTAGCGAGATAGCGCCAACAAAAAAACTCAGGGAGAAACCTTATGCGTACCCTTATCTCAATACTCGTTGCTAATGCCTTGTTTATGTCGGGCCAAGCCCTTGCTGCACCGAACGATGTGCAAAATGAAACGCAAAAAATTACCGAACTTAAACAACAGCTTGCCGATATTACCGAGCAATTGGATGACCTTAATAATCGCGTAGATAAAACAGAGCGACACACATCATTAGATCGTCTTGAAATTACAGGTGATTTCCGCACTAAAGCCCATTCATTGCATTTCCAAGATGTGGTTTGGAGCCCTGCGATGAAGGTTAACTTCAACGACTTTGGCGCCAAAGCTATGTCGGGCGCCTTTGGCATGCCCAACGATCTAAATTCGCCTCTTGGCAAAATGATGCAAGCCAATCCAGACCTTGCCGCCGCCTTCCAAAATGGCATGTTGCAGGGCGTGATGCCCTATGTGCTCGCCCCCAAAAGCGTACAAGACATAGATAACGACATCTACTACACCACTCGACTGCGCCTCAACCTTAAGGCAAAAGTATGGGATAACGTCAGCTTTGCTGGCCGTCTCAGTATGTTCAAAAACTGGGGCGACTCCACAGGAGTGCAAGTGTTTGACTCTTGGCGATCTTTCACTATGGATGGCACCAGCAGCGGCAATACCAGTGGCGACTGGTTGCGGGTCGAACGCGCCTATTTTGACTGGAAAAAAATCAACGGCTCCGAGTTTTATCTCTCCATTGGCCGTCGCCCTTCCACCTATGGCCCACCAAGCCACTACCGTGAAAACGAGCTACGTGGCGGCACGCCTTCAGGCCATTTAGTTAACTTCAACTTCGATGGCGCCACCTTAGGTTATAACCTAGGGGAAATCACCGGGGTAGAAGGGCAAGTTGTCCGTTTTTGTTACGGCCAAGGCTTTGAATCACAATGGGGCAATGGCGAAATGTTTGGTGACATAGTCACTAAAGATACCCACCTCGGTGGTTTTAATATCGATGCCATCAACGATGGCACCAACTTCCTCCAGTTCACCCTGTTTGGCGCTAAAGATGTGAATGACGGCTTTAAAGGCACTATGGCCTTTCCGACCCAGCTTGCGGGCATTTTTGCTCCGACCATGTACCAAGATATGCAAAAGTTCGACAATTTTAACTTTGTTACCCGAGTACAACCCAGCGGTGTGATTGGTGACATGTACCTAGGCGGGATTGGCTTTGCGCGTGAAGAAGCAAACGATATTAAATGGTTTGCCTCACTCGGCTGGACTCGCGCCGAGCCCAATGGCAACGCAGGTATGTTTGGTGGCATGTTATCCGACGCTATCTTCGAGGCTGAGTTAAATAGCACTGGCACTGAGATCATCATGGTGCCTAAAACCAGTGACGATAGTGATACCAAAGACGGTTACGGCATTTATGTCGGCGTACAAATTCCTGCACCCTACGGCAAGTTTGGTCTGGAATATAACTATGGTTCTAAATATTGGACACCCTTCACCCAAGCCCAAGACGACCCTATCGGTAGCAAACTTGCCACCCGTGGTCATGTGGCCGAAGCCTATTATATCTTTGATATCAATCCAAAAATGTTTATCAAACTGGCCGGGCTTTACTACGACTATGAATACACAGGTAGCGGCACACCAGTGGGTGCTCCGCAAAAAATTGATGATGTGTTAGCAGGTTCGGCTTACTCCATGTTGCCAGTGGTCGATACCGCCTTCGACATGAACGCCTCACTCACAATTAACTTCTAATCCGTCATAAATAACAGCTATCAGCCCTCGGTCAAGCCGAGGGTGGGAGTAAAAAATGAGAAGACTCTTACTTATTGCCTTGGCGGGTATGACATTAAATACCTATGCCGCTAATCCCCATAAAGAGGTGCTCGAGGGCCCCTTTGCGACGGGTACGCAAGTCACGGCACAATGTTTAGTATGCCATGAAGACCAAGCCACAGACGTTATGAAAACCTCCCACTGGACTTGGGAGTTAGAACAAAAGCTGCCCGACAGAACCGTACTTAGGGGCAAAAAGAACAGTATCAATAACTTCTGCACCTCAATTTCAGGCAACGAACCTCGCTGTACCAGCTGCCATGCTGGCTACGGCTGGAAAGATAACGACTTTGATTTTAAAGATAAAACTAAAGTCGATTGCCTTGTCTGCCACGATACGACTGGAACTTATGTAAAAGATCCTGCAGGCGCGGGCGAGCCAATGGCAAAACTCGACTTAGCTAAAATCGCCCAAAATGTCGGTAAGCCCGTTCGCGACAACTGCGGCAGTTGCCACTTCTATGGCGGAGGTGGCGATGCGGTGAAACATGGCGATCTTGACTCTTCCATCTCTTACCCAGACAAAGCGACCGATGTACACATGGATAGCGACGGTAATGACTTTCAATGTCAGAACTGCCACACCACTGAAAAACATCAGATATCGGGCAATGCGATGGGCGTATCCCCTGGCGGTATTGACCATATTGGTTGTGAAAACTGCCACGACAGCGCACCGCACAGCAATAAGAAGCTCAACACTCATACGGCAACGGTTGCCTGTCAAACCTGCCATATCCCTTACTTTGCTAAGAATGAACCCACCAAAATGCGTTGGGATTGGTCAACCGCAGGCGAGGATAAACCAGAAGCCGTTGATCAATACGGCAAACACACCTACCAGAAGAAAAAAGGCAATTTTGTCTGGGAGAAAATGGTTAAACCCCAATACGCTTGGTATAACGGTACAGCCAATGCGTACATGACTGGCGACAAAATGGACCCGAATGCCATCACAAAACTCACCTACCCCATAGGCGATATCAATGATGCAAAAGCGAAAATTTATCCCTTTAAAGTTCACACTGGTAAGCAAATTTACGACAAAAAACTCAATATCTTTGTGACCGCTAAAGTCTATGGCAAAGGCGGTTACTGGAGCGATTTCGATTGGAGCTTAGCTGCCAAACTTGGAATGGAAGCCAACCCGACTATGGTAGAAAAAGGCCTGAAATACAGTGGCGAATATGGCTTTGCTGAAACAGAAATGTGGTGGCGTATCAACCATATGGTTTCACCTAAAGCACAAGCCTTAAATTGCAACGACTGCCATAACAAAGGCTCAAGACTCGATTGGCAAGCCCTAGGTTATCAAGGTGACCCAATGAAAACTAAACAAGGACCGAAACATAAACAGCCTTAACTAGCCCGTTCCCTGCAATACCCTTTGAGATCTTAGTGTTTCACTAAGATCTCTTTTTTATGATGTTGCCACTCTGGCACAAACACAGACATTTAGACTCAGCCATTTCTCAGCCTTGCCCCAGTTTGTCTCACTGAGTGACGCCGTACGGTAGTTTGACTCTGTCTATCCGCCAAATCATCTGATTTTTATGGCATTTATTTTGCGTAGTCATAACGTGTTCAATTGCGGCAACCTATATGACCTCGGGCAAAATCCCCCAAACTGTATCCCATCTTTCATTCAACCGTTTACTCGGTGAAACCAGTGGCGCCTTCGCCGACTTAGGTACTTTTTTGCCTTTAGTATTAGGGCTGATTGCCCTCAATCAATTTTCGCCCCAAGGGATATTTTTGGGGTTTGGTCTATTCGCCATTCTAAGCGCGCTGTTTTATCGCCGCCCCATTCCCATACAACCGATGAAAGTCATTGCGGCCCTCGTCATAGCCCAAGGCTTAACGCCAGGAATGCTCCAAGCCAGTGCCATGTTGATGGGCGTAATCCTGCTAATATTGGCCTTTAGCGGCGCCATTACTTGGTTAGCCAAACAGTTATCCCAAGCTGTGAGTGTCGGCATTCAATTAGCGATTGGTCTGCAACTCATGTGGATGGGCGCTAAGATGATGAGTGAGTTTTGGCTGCTTGGGGTGGGCGCTTTTATCCTGTTATTTATCAGTAAGTTTTTACCGCTGCGTTATCTTGCCATGCCCTTAGTCATAGCGGCAGGGATGATTTGGCAGGCCAATACACAAACTAATCTAGCCACTAACTTTGATATCCAAGCCATGACAGCGCCATTTCAGTTAGCTTGGCCGACCTCTATTGAGTGGACTTCCGCCGCCATTTTATTAGTGCTACCACAACTGGCATTAACCTTAACCAATGCGGTGATTGCCACCTCTGTAATGGCACAGGAGAAGTTCCCCGAAGATGCCGCCAAACTCACACCCAAAAACTTCGCCATTAGCTCAGGTCTTGCCAACTTATTGCTCGCGCCCTTTGGTGCCTCGGCCATGTGCCACGGTGCGGGCGGACTTGCGGTGCAATACCATTTTGGCGCTCGCACTTATCTGGCGCCGTTAATTTTTGGCAGTACGTGCTTAATGATAGCCCTGTGCTGGGGTACTAATATCGCTTGGCTATTAAGCCTTATTCCTATGGCAATCCTCGGCAGTTTACTGACCACTGCGGGGCTACAATTAGCATGGTCGAAACGCTTAATCGATGGTAAGCCCTTCTGTATCTTTGTGATTTTATCAACCGCTGTGACTTGCCTCGCTATCAACGCCGCTGCGGGACTTGCCGTGGGGATCATTCTGGAGCAAGGTCGCCGCACTTGGGCCATGTTCGCCACGCGTTAATCGCTTCCGACCCGCAGTAATAAGGTTCCCAAAATCAAACAGCGCGTTAAACAACGCGCTTTTTGTTAACCATTCAAACCTCTTCCAACTGCCATCAACGAGAGCAAGAGTTATAGCAGGCTAAAAGGTTCTTGCAGGATTGGTCGGTGTGTCCTTTTGCGCCAGCGCCCATTTAGCAATGGCATCTTTACGCATAAAGCCTACGTTAGTGTGACCTTTAGCGTACTGAATAAACTTATCTAAAGCGGTCACCAATCCAGGAGCGCCACCAATACGGTCATGCACACTGATCGACATCATCCGTCGCTGCGTCGAACCTTCTTGATAGAGCATATCGAACTCATCCTTTAGTTCCTGCAAAAAGGCCGCGGCAGTCATAGCAGTATTGCCACCAAAACGGCCGATATCATTGTTACGTAAAGTGTAAGGCACAACTGCAAAGGGCTTATTTCCTACAGGGATAATTGAAGGCTCGTCCCGCGATAGGTCATCGATGTGATAAATAAAACCTAAGTCCTGCAAAATATTGAGGGTTTGAGTGCTGTGGCGCATCCAAAAGGCATTAAAACCTAAGGGGCGCTGACCTGTGATCCTTTGCAGCGTCTCAATACTCGCCACATAGGAGGCGCGTTCCTCTGCTGGCGACATGCTGTATTGTGGCGTCCATGTTTGTCCGTGGCCCGAAATCTCATGCCCCTCATCTGCAACTTGTTTGGCAAGCTGAGGATGTAGCTCAGCGGCGCGCCCAACCATGTGAGAAGTCACCTTGATATTGTGCTTACGCCACAGACGCAGCAGCCTTGGAATGCCTTCGTTCATACCGTAGTCGTACCAAGTCGGGGTGATGGTATCTGGATAGCCCTTTTCCATCGGCGGAAACGGCCCTTCGGCATTTTTATCTTGAGCACCTGCTTCAAACTGCATTGAGATTGAAATCACTAACTGCTCACCACTTGGCCAAAATATTTTGTTCATACCACTGCCACCTGAACTTTTGGAGTCATTTTCTAAGGTATCTAATGAGGGTAAACCAATAGCAAGCGCCGTTTGGCTTAGGCCGAACCCAGCAGCGATGGCGCCACCTGCCATTAAAAATCGTCGACGTTGATTCATGATTGAGTCCCTGCAGCTAATTGAGAAAATAGCGTTTGATAATCTTCGAGGTGCCAGTTATCTGTGATGAAACCATCCCGTACTCTATACATGTCAACAGCACGAAAATCGATTTTCTGCCCCTGGCCTTGTTGCTCACCAAAGACACCAGTAAAACGGCCATTAAAACGCAGCCGCACCACTGCACGATCGCCAACTATTAGCAAATGCTCAACTGAAACAGAGAGATCGGGGACCGCTGCCCTAAATGCCTTTGAGGCTTCGAGTGGCCCCGTGATTCCCTGTGCGCGGCCAGCGGGCAGAGTACGGTCGATAAACCCAGTCGCCAATGCGCCGTGGGCAAAACTTGCATCGCCCGTGTGCCAAAAACTGGCATATAACAAAGCGGCGCGGGCGATAGCTTGTACCTGCGGTGATTCATCAGAAATTGTTTCCATTGCCGCCACTTTTGGCACTAACGCCGCTCGCACTTTAGCACTATCCTGTGTTGTTGCCCCTTGAGCGGCTAACGCATCCATGCTCAGACTTGCTAAGCTAAAACCCACAATTACGATACCAATAACGCCTGAAAACCATAAGCTTAGACTGAGCCATGCGGGATATCGCTGCACAGATAAACGGTTAACCCTATCCATTATGCCACCTCATCGTCATCCGAACGGATGACGGCTCTCAATGCTTCGTTGTGTGTAGGATAATCGGTATAACCCGCCGCACTGCCGCCAAACAAGGGCCCTTTGTCGAATGCAGATAAAGGCAATTGATGCATTAAACGGTAAGGCAAATCAGGATTCGCAATAAAAGGTCGACCGAAGGCAACTAAGTCCGCATAACCGTTATCAATCACTTCATTGGCACGCGCCACATCATAGCGACCCGCAACAATAATGCTGTCCTTAAAGACTCTGCGCAGCTCGACTCTAAAGGATTCTGGCACCTTGGGCGCATCATCCCAATCCGCCTCTGAAAGATGTAAATATGCCACGCCCAATGCCGATAAATGCTTAGCCGCTAACAGAATAGTGTCTACAATTTCAGGACACGCCATATCTTTAAACGTCACGTAAGGGGCGAGGCGAACCCCGACTTTATTGGCACCAATTTTCGCACTCACGGCTTGGACAATTTCGAGTAAAAAACGAATGCGATTTTCCTGAGAACCGCCGTAGGCATCAGTTCTGTGGTTTGAATTGGTGCGTAAAAACTGGTCAATCAGATAACCATTGCCGCCGTGAATTTCGATGCCATCAAAACCCGCCGCAACCGCATTCACACCCGCCTGTGCAAAATCGGCCACAACGCGGTCGATATCCGCTTGCACCATAGCCTTAGGTTCTGGGCAATCCACCATTTGCCCTTCAGGATGCGCTTCATCCACAATCCATACTTTAGTACCAACGGGCGCAATGGCCGATGGCGCAATAGGGGCATTACCTTGCTGAAAAATCGGGTGCGATACACGGCCAACATGCCAAATTTGATTGAAGATTTTACCACCAGCCTGATGCACTGCCGCTGTGACTTTTTTCCAGCCCTCAATTTGCTCAGCGGTATACACGCCCGGCGTAAATGAATAACCTTGGCTGTCATCGGAGATTTGTGTCGCTTCTGTGATGATTAACCCCGCCGAGGCGCGCTGGGCATAATATTGCGCCATCAGATCATTAGGAATATTGCCTGGCTGCGTAGTACGCGCCCGAGTCATAGGGGCCATCACAATGCGATTGTTTAATGCCAGTGACGCTAATTTATAAGACATGAATAGACTCATACACACTCCGAACCAGAAATTAAGATGAAACATCAGTGGTGCAATTGTGCATTAGTTAATCTATATTGATAATCAGGCTATTATTAAAATCATTTTCAAAAATAATTTGATATGTATCATTTAAACGATCTGCAATTAGCGCTGCGTATCGCAGCCTTAGAGAGTCTCTCGGCAGCCAGTAAAGAAATAGGCATGACGCCGGCAGCGGCAAGTGCCGCGCTGCAAAGATTAGAGAAAAAGCTAGGATGTCAGCTATTTGCTCGCTCGACGCGGCGCTTACAGCTCACAGAAGAAGGGCGGATTTTTCTCGATTCGGCGAAACCCGCACTGGTGATTCTCGAAACCGCCAGCGCCAATTTAGCCGAACACAGGGGTGAGCTTAAGGGCGAAGTACGCCTCGCGTTACCTTCGGATATTGGTCGCAGCCAGATCCGTGCTTGGCTCGATGAATTAATGGACAGCGCCCCAGAACTGACAGTGCAGCTGTATTTTGGCGATCATATGACAGACTTAATCGACCAAAATATCCATTTGGCTTTGCGCTATGGCCAGCTTGACGACTCAAACCTTAAAAGGCGTCAGCTCGCCATGACCCCAAGGGTACTGGTCGCCTCACCCGCTTATCTGGCACAACACGGCACACCAAGCACGCTAAATGAACTTAGCCAACACGCAGTACTGATCTTAAATCGCGGCGGTGAGCCGTGGCAGAAATGGAAGTTAAGTCATAACGGCGCACCCGTTGAAATCGAAGTCAGGGGCCAACGTTTCTGTAACGATGGCGCAGTGATCCGCGACTGGGCACTCTCAGGTCGTGGAATTGCCTATAAGAGTTGGCTCGATGTGGCGCAAGATGTGACCGAAGGCAGACTCAACCTAGTGCTAGCCGATAAAATAGCCCCGCCGATCCCACTGCAATTGGTATACCTACAAACCGATTATCCCAGCCATAAGATCCGTCGCACCATAGAGTTTTTAGTAGAAAAGCTCAGCCAGTTCTCCCAAAACTATCCACTGCCCTAAATTACAAACGTCCAAAGTATCCTAATAGAAAACCACGATAAACAAGTGGTCATGTGAAGAAAATAACCACCATCAAGTCGTTGCTAGATGATAGAAAACTAAAAGTAAATATGCCTTATAGGTTTAATGTCGTTGAGATGATGTAGTACCTGTGTCAACCAAAATGTAAGGCCAGAATACTCGAAATCAACGTCACTAATAATGCAAACGTAATGATAAAGCTAAAACGATATCAAGCAATTACCACCAAAGTTGTATAAAAACCACTACTCTATCAAAACAAATTCCTATAGCATCATTCACACCAATTAACATCGTCGTAGTAGCCAAGTCGAACAAGTAATTTATGTCTCGCAAACAACGCTACACATTAATACTCAAACGTTAAGTGAAAGCATAAATTCAAATATGGATAAGAAAGCGAAGAAAATATTATTCTCCACCTACTGGAAGAATGGATGGATAGACTCAAAAGATAGACTCTTATCTGATGGAGATTTTGAGTACGCAAAGTCACAAGGATTGATGTTTGATCCGATTTCGATTTCTCACGATGACTGCATAGATACCATTGCAAAAGTAGTAAAAATAATATCCAGAGCACAAATTGCTAAAGGTTTTTTAAGTAGCCTGACAACTCGCCGCTTAGACTTAAGATCTTCTTTATCATCCTATTCAATTGCCAAAAATATCCCAGAGCATAAATATACACCCGTTATATCCGGCACTTCATATTCCGACGGAAAACCAACTTCACACTCCTACACCTGCGGTGTATGCCGAGACTGCAAATACGGGATAAGGGGTAGTCACAACTATAACAACACAGATATAAACGTATTGAATTTCGAGCGTATCAAATGGGGTGGTGTCCGTCATGGCGATATTTTATATACATATTTTGACTTAAACCAATTTATAAATAAGGATATACCTGACCCAACTGATGAAGACTTAAATTGTTTCAAAGAAATATTAAACACTATCGAAAGTTCGGAACCTACTGATTATCCCAGTGCTCTTGAAAAAAGATTGGCTAAGGTCGTAAAGTCCAGTAAAGCAGAAAGGCAGGTATTAATAGAGATTTTAGCCAGTATTGGAGTGTTACGACCAAGGAGCTACAATCGCCCTTCTAAAGGCAAAAATGACTGGGTGTTCGCTGAGTATTGGCGAGGTGAAGATAAATACTGCCATAAAACTGTCGATGAATATTTTGGTAAATATCTACAGTTATGAATGAAGTGGATCAGAGGTCAAGCGATGGCTTTATATATGGTCAAGTAAAATTGGCCACGGTTTTAGAGTCATTCCAATATAAACGTTCTGACTCATTTGGCGTTAACCCACCATTATATTGATGGGGTCTGGTCTCACTGTAATATCCAGTGATGTAATTTGTGATCTCTTTATCTGCTTCTGTAAAATTCCCATAACCACTTGCGGGTATCCACTCAGATTTCAAACTTCTAAAGAAACGCTCCATTGGTGCGTTATCCCAACAATTCCCGCGACGACTCATACTTTGCTCAATCTGAAGACGCCATATTAATTGTCTGAATTTCAAGCTCGTGTAATGTGAACCTTGATCGCTGTGATATATCACATTCTCAGGCTTACCCCTTAACTCAAATGCCATTTTCAAAGCTTTACAGGTCAGCTCACTATCTGGTGATAATGACAAAGCCCATCCAACAGGTTTGCGGGAAAATAAGTCTAAAACAACAGCTAGATAGGCCCAACGATTACCGACCCAAACATACGTCACGTCGCCACACCACACTTGATCTGGTTGAGTTACTGCAAACTGTCGATTAAGCGTATTGGGGATTGCAACATGCTCTTGTGTCGCTTTTCTATAAGAATGCTTAGGCTGCTGACAGCTTAATAACCCAAGCTTTTTCATTAGATTACGGGCTCGATAACGACTGAGACCAATCCCTTTGTTAGTCACTAATTGCGCTATCGTTCGCGCACCGGCAGAGCCATGACTAATACGATGTGCAGCCTTCACTTCACTGCATAAAATAGTAAAGTCTGCATCAATATGTTCTTTTCTTTTTAGCCAATACTTATAGCTACTTCGATGCACTTTGAATGCATTACAAATTGTGAGAATAGAGTGGCTCTGCTTGAGTGCGCTGATTAGCGTAAATTGTTCATCGAGTCTGACATCAAGAGAGCGG